>CADCOX010000423.1 GCA_902803195.1 uncultured Bacteroidales bacterium | reverse complement strand
CATTAGACACGGCAATCGCACTTTTTTCTAAAAAAAGTTCGGGATTCCTGTAGTTTTTTCTTCCTTTGCACGTCTAAAGGGTGTAAGACATAAAAAAGTTGAATGAAAAATGTATAATTTGACATGAATCCCAACGAACAACAATTTGCGCAAATGGTTGAGCAGCAGAAGAGTACCATCTACACCGTCTGCTACATGTTCTCCAAGGACAAGGATGAGGTGAACGACCTCTTCCAAGAGGTGCTCATCAATCTATGGCGCGGCTTCGAGCATTTTGAGGGACGCTCCGACGTTCGTACCTGGGTCTATCGCGTAGCCCTCAACACGTGCATTAGCCAGGACCGACGCCGTCGCCGCCGCACAGACGTGGAGTTGTCAATGGACATCGACCTCTTTCACGATGCCGACGCCGACACGCGGCAGGTAGACCTCCTACACAAGCGCATACAGCGGCTGCAGCCCTTTGACCGAGCCATCGTACTGCTCTGGCTCGAGGACCTGTCCTACGATGAGATCGCACAAATCGTGGGCATCACCACGAAGAACGTGTCCGTACGCCTCGTACGCATCAAAGAACAACTAAAACGAATGTCTAACGCCTAACCCGAAAGAAAAATGGATAATATGGAACTCAACGAGTTGCGCCAGCAGATGGCTCTTCTCAAAGAAAAAATAGACAACCAGCAGATTGTCAACGAGCAGCTAGTGCGTCAAGCTATCAATCAGAAGGTCAGCACCATCAGCCGCGTACGCCGCGTCAAGCGCATCTACCTCATTGCGTCGCTGTTCCTCGTCCCCCCCATGCTGACGAGGTTGGTGGAGACACCCATGTGGTTTGCGATGGCTACGGCTGCCATGCTGGCCATTGCTGTCATCTACCACGAACTGATAATGGAACACATCAACACCGAGGACGTCAACCGACTGAGTTCGATGGAGATCAGCCAAAAGGCGTTGCGCATCAAGGAACAAGGAGCCCAATGGCTGTGGGTCGGCATCCCAATGCTAATGGCTTGGATCGGCACGTTTGCCTGGGTAGTCCTCCACTCCGAAGCCTTCGACGGCGCAGCCGAGGAGCTGCTCGGCGGTCTCATCACGGGTGTCGTCATCGGCGCCGTACTCGGCTACGCCATCTACCGCCGTCAGCAGCGCATGATTGACGACTTGCGCAGGAGTCTCGCCTGCGACGAAGAGCACGCGGCTAACCTCAGCGCAAATAAGAACCCTTCATATTTATGGCGCATAGCGGCCATCTTTCTGGGCCTGCTGCTTGTGTCAACTATCGCGGTCGCGTTGAGCCGTCACGCTAACTTCTGGCGAGGGGCAGAGCTGAGCGTCATCCGACCGTCGCACGTAGAGTCGCTACCCACCCTCAGCGCCGACGACTACCGCCGCCTGAGCCGCGAGTTGGACGAGGGCACAATCGAACTGACCGACTCCATCGACTCTCTGCTGAAACTACCGATTTACCGAGACCTCTATGGTAATTCTTGCAGCTGGTACTGCGGCGGAGCTCCTGACACGGTGGTGGCTTCCAGCGCATTAACGCCCATGGGACGAATCAACTATGGCGCCACTAATGCACACGATTTCAATCATGAGAGCGTCTGGGCCGAGGGGGCTAAAGGCAACGGCAAAGGTGAATGGATTGAGTATCGCTTCCATGGCGACTGCCCACGCATCACGACGGTAAAGGTGCTGAACGGCTACGTCCGCACAGAGCAGCAATGGCAGGAAAACGCCCGCATCCATCACCTGAAAATGTACTACGACGGTAAACCGACGCTTGTGCTGGAGCTTGATGACACGCGCGACCTTCAGGTTTTCAACATTGGAACCTTCGGTCCTCACGATGCTGCTGCCCCAGAGTGGAGCCTCCGCTTTGAAATCGTGGACGTCTACCCTGGCTTGAAATATGATGACGCTGTTCTTTCAGAGCTCTATTTCGATGGTATCGACGTCCATTGACCTGAGACTCGCCCCTCCCCTAAAACAAACTCCGCTGCCCTCAAGAAGAGAGCAGCGGAATTGCGTTTGCTGGTTGGGATACCCGGATTCGAACCAGGAAAAACAGAACCAAAACCTGTTGTGTTACCATTACACCATATCCCAATCCTAAGGCTTTT
>CADCOX010000422.1 GCA_902803195.1 uncultured Bacteroidales bacterium | reverse complement strand
GCAGCTGGCGGTCTACGTTCATCACAGCCTCGTCGGTGAAAGCACCGGAGCCATGGTTGTGGTAGGCGTCGTCGGTGTACCAGAGGTAAATCCAACTGAGGTCGGGCGCCTGTTGGCTGATGCACTGCGCTGCATCCTGACAGACTTGCCCGTCGATGTCGCGGATGTGGAGGTCGCCGTCGCGGTGCGGGAAGCGTTGAGTGTCATGCTCGTAGCCATCGAAGATGTAGTCCACCTTCAGGTGGCGCGTCTCCTCCAGTCCTTCGCCCAACAGGATCGTACGGTTGTCAGTCCAAGACGAGAAGATAGCCGTGGTGACGGGTCGCTGCTGGTCCTTGGCTATGCGGAAGAGGGTAGGATAGTGGTAGTTGGCTTTGATGTTGTCGTTGCCTCTGACGTTATGCTTATTCACCCATGTGCCCGTGAGGATATTCGTATAGCCTATAGCCGAGATGGTGGGAGTCTCAGAGTAAGAGCCTACTTCGCCGCCGCAGTAGCCGCGGTGGTAGCGTCCTTGATGGGCAATATTCATCAGCGTGGGCGGCTGCAGCCGCTCCACACATTCAGCCGGTATGCCGTCGATGATCACAAACACGGCTTTATGCGTCTTGCCCATCACCATCGAGCCCAGGCTAAGCAGCACTGCGGCCATCATGATTCCTCTTGCTCTCATCTTTTTCTACTCAAATGATATTCTCGACTTTGAAAGTAAATGCGGAGGAAATGCGCAGAAAATATAATTCAGAAAATGATAATTATTTACTGAGTTAATTTCCTCCGCATTTCCTCCGCATCTCCTTTCCTAGTAAAGTTCACGTTCCCGTTTATTTCCCAAGGATGATATTCACGAGGGAGGTGACGTCGGCGATGGTGACTTTGCTGTCCTTGTTCACGTCGGAGGCGTCATGGTTGTACTGATAAGGCTCAGTGTCGTCCTTGCCGAGGATGATGTTCACGAGCGCCGTCACATCGGCGATAGTGACCTTGTAGTCGCCGTTGACGTCGCCCGTGATGAAGTTCTGGATATCACCGCCGGGCGAGGAAGGATCGTCGGGGTCGTCGGGGTCGTATCGGACGCGCGCCGTCAGCGTCACGCTCTCGGTGGGCATCAGGTAGTTGAACCCTTGTGATGTGCTCAGGAGCATCTCGCCCTCATACCACCCGAGGAACTTGTAGCCTTGGCTGACGTACGCTTGGACGTAGACCGTCTCGCCGCAGTTCGCCTTGGCGCCGCTCGTGCGGTTGAAGCTCACGGCGTCGGGCGACGAACTCGCCAGGTAGAGCCTGCTCTGCAGGACCATCGACGGCTCCTCGGGGTCGCCGGGCGAGTAGGTGTAGTGGGCAACGAAGGTCACGCTCTCGCTCTCCACCGTGTAGGTGAAGCGCGCGGGTTGGTCTATGCGCTCGCCGTTCTTGGTCCAGTGGCTGAAGGTGTACTCCGCGCTGGCTGAGCTGCTGATGGTCACACTTGTGCCAGTCGTGTATTGTCCGGTGCCGCTGACGTTGCATGACGACGGATTGGCGGCGCTGACGGTCACCTTGTATCTCGTCCAGGGCTCAGGCGGGTCGCCCGGGTCGTAGGGGCTTTGGGCGAACAGGCTCAAGGCGAAGAAGGCGAGGCCCACTCCGAGCCCTCCCCTGAGGGAGAGCGTCGGGAGGAGCCGTGTAATCTGTTGTGTGATGGCATTCATCGTGTATGCGCTGTTCGTTGATGATTAGCGGACAGGCATCTTGGCCGTCTTGCCGTCCACGTTGATGACATAGATGCCGCGCTTGAGGGCGACGAAGCCGTTGCCGTTGTGGCTGGCTACGAGTGCGCCGTCGGTCGTGTAGACGTTCACGGTCTTGCCCTCAGCACCTCCGATGGCGATGCCGCCCGTCTGCTGGCCGATGAGCACGCCCGTCTGCTGGCGCAGGTCGACGAGAGCCGTCACCACGCCCGAGGCGGGACGCAGCAGGAAGCGGTGCTCGAAGGTGCCAGCCTCCGTCGTGAAGTCGTAGGTACCGAGGCTGAGGTCGAAGGTGGTGCCCATCTCGGTGTCCACAAGCACCATGGGCTGATCCATGCGCTCGGCGCCGATGCTCAGCTGACCCGCCTTCATGGCCACGTAAGCCAGATGAATGTCGCCGGCGGCCGGACGCTCGTTGATGGCATATTGTACGTTGTCGCCGACGCTGTAGAGCTGAGCCGGGGCGTCCGTCGAGAGGAACTTGGCGGCGTCGCATTCGATTTCGTAGTCGTGACTGGCTCGCTCGTTGAGGACGACGCGTGTGCGGTCAACGTAAGCCGTGTCGTTGTCGGTGATGAACAGGTTCGTGAGCAGGCGGTCGGGGTTGATGCCGCGCTCACGGCGACGCTGAGCCTGCTGGGCAGCTGTGGCCTGACTCTGCTTGTGCGTCTCGCGGCGCTCGGCCTTGAACTGTACCTTGTCGGCATGCGAGGGTTTCTGCGTGAAGAAGGCCTCGTAGGGGCGCAGGTGGTAGTCGTCGTCGCCCGGGCGGTAGGCTACGTAGCTGCTGCCGTTCCATACGGTGAACGGAGCGTCGAAGTCCTGCTCGGTGAAGTTGTAGTAGCTCGAGTAGGCGTTGCCGATGAGGTTCCAGCTGGCGTCTTGAATGCTCTCGGCGATATACTCTAAGAGCGTTGCCGGACGATCGCCGCCGAACTTAGGCTTCTGGACGGTGATGACGAGGGTGCCCGCCTTGTTGGTGCGGAAGCCATAGCCGTGGAAGGCCTCGAGGAGGTTGCCGTCGAACGTCTTCCAACCCTTGCCCGTGGTGGCGCGTAGCAGACCCTTGTACTCCTTCCAGACGTAGTCGCCGGGGTAGGTGCAGTCGGCCACATTCACGTTGAACGGGAAGCAGAAGAAATACCACTTGTTGGCACTGACGGTGATATTGATGTGCAGGTAGTTCACGTCGAGGTTGCCCGTGTTCTCGCCGTCGTCGTTGCCGATGATGCTCGAGCCGGTGCCGTCGCCGTTCTGGTTCTGGTTGACGTCGTCCAGTCCCTGCGTGTCGGAGCCGTCAACGATGAGGCCGCTGCCGTCGTTCAGATCGGCGTCGGGATTGCCGTCGAGGGTGCCCGTGTCGTCGTCCAGCGTATAATCGCCGTTCAGGTAGAAGTACTCATACGGCTCGTTGAACTCGTTGATGGTCAGGAACTGGCTCCATTGCGTGTTCATCCAGTAGGTCCAATAGCTCTGATGCGGCACGTAGAGCGTCGCCGTCGTGAAGGTGCTGAACGTATTTTGGTTGATGCTGGTCGGCTCTAAGGTATAAGTGTACACCTTCTTGACGTTGTTGCAGCCGTTGAAAGCATAGTCTCCAATTGAAGTGATGGAGCTGGGGATGCGCACTTCTGTTAAAGCAGAGCAATTTCGGAAAGCATTACTACCAATAGTTTTCACGCTAGGGGGGAGACGAAGCTCGGTGAGGCCAGAGCAGGAATTAAAAGCATCACTTCCAATCGACTTGAGCGTGGAGGGGAAGGTGATAGTTTTGAGGGTACTCACTTGACTGAATGTACTCTGACCAATCGTTGTCACTCCTTCAGGAATGGTCACGCTACGAAGGTTGGTCTTCCTTAAAGCATAAGCTCCGATGGATGTGATGTCCTTGGGGAAGATGATGGATTGCAAGTTGGCACAGCCTTCGAAGAAATAATCTCCGAATACACCTTCCTGAACGGAACATCCCGTATAGTATTGATAGCCATTATCATTGGCCACCAGCGTAGCATCGCCGAGGTCGATGTGTTGAAGGTTGACCATCTTGTTGCGCAACACCATCACATCATAGCCGTTGAGGGTGCCATGCACCTTCAGACTGAGTACGTTCACCAGATTCTCTTCTCCAATAGCCACTAAGAGAGCAGGGCGGTCAGACTTGGCTTCAATGGTGAGTTCGTAGTCGGTTTGAGCACCTTCCGCGATGATATGCGTACTCCATGTTTTCCAAATGACAGCTGAACGATAAGTCTCCAAAGCACTAGAAGGAACATAGATAATATTGAAATTAGTGAAGGTACTTGACTGGACAACCGGAGGAGTTGTGCCAGTTAGGTGAATATCGGTAGAAGTATCAATGAACGCGAGATTTCCAATCGAAGTGACGCCTTCAGGGATAGTGATAGCGGCTAAGCTAGTGTTCTTCCTAAAAGCATTTGTCCCAATAGAAGTGACGCTTTCTGGAATGGTGATAGCGGTTAGTTTGTAACAGTATTGAAACGCGTTGTCTCCAATCGAAGTGACGCCGTTTGGAATGGTGATGGCGGTTAGGTTGACGCAACTAGCGAACGCATAGCCTCCAATCGATGTGACTGGGTACGCCGTTTCGCCGATATAGACCTTAGAAGGGACGGTTAATGTAGTTGGAATAGTACCGCTGATGCAAGCAGAGGAAGTACCCTTGTATAATGATGCGTTACCATCATTTACGGTAAAATTCCATATTGTACCATTTCTATCGGTCCAGGTGTAGGCCGAAGCAGTGATGCTTGCGAAGAGGGCAAGCAGGGTGATAAGTAGATGTTTCGTTTTCATACGTTTATGAAGTAAATGAGTAATTGAAGGATTGATTAATGTGTTGAGATAAAGGGGCGTGATGAGGTTATTTCACAGGGAGGTTTCCATCATTTCTGCCTTTTTCGGTTACAAAGTTACATGTTATTTTTGATTTAACGCTACTTGCGGTCACTTTTTTTGAGCCGCGAGGCAAATTTCTTGATGCCGCCCTCTTCGATGAGGGCCGAGCGGACGGAAAGATTCTTGAAGTGTCAAGCGTCACCCTTCGGGATGCCGAGCGGACGAAAAGATTCTTGAAGTGTCAAGCGTCCCTTCGGGCCGAGCGGACGTAGATTGACGTCTAATATTCAGAGGACGTGAATGATTGTTTTTTTCGGGACGTCAATCTTCGTCAATCTGAACGTCAATCTTCGTTGAATGTTTAGGACGTCAATCTCCGTCAATCTGGACGTCAATCTTCGTCAATCTGGACGTCAATCTTCGTCAATCTTTTTAGGTGTTAGGGAGGGTGGGGCAGCACATATGGAGGCAGCGGCTTACACGTATATACGTGAAGGGCGATGCGTATAGTAGGCGAGGGGTTGAGCGTATAGTACGCGAGGGG
>CADCOX010000421.1 GCA_902803195.1 uncultured Bacteroidales bacterium | reverse complement strand
CTTGTCACTGAGGACATTGGCATTACCCTCAAGGGTGATGGCCACGCGGTCAGAGCAACGGAAATCCATGTCAAGACCAAAGCGACCCACAGCGCGAAGCTTAGTGCCGTCCCAGAGGTAAACAAGCTCTTTACGAACAAGTTCACTGTTTGAATAGTGCTTCAGCTCACCAGCTTCATCATTGCCGAAGCCAATGTTGGCAGCACCACCACCAAAAATGCCGAGGTTGAAGAAACGCTTAGGATTCCAACCGAAGATAAGATTTGTGAGGCTGACCTTAAGGTCGAGGCCTGCAGAAGCATAGTTCCACTTATAGGTCTGTGCAGGGCTAACCCAACCAGCCTTGCTCTCCCAACCGCTGCCCTGCAGACGCAGGCCGAGCACGGGGTTGAACTGGTAGCCAATGGCAATCTGAGCAGCGGGGCTGATCAGGTCGGTGAACTTAGCCTCGCCCAGCGTGTGAGCAGCACCGCCCTGCAACTGCAGGTACCAATGGGGCTGGAACTCAACTTTCTCTTCCTGAGCGGAAGCCGTAGTGAAGGCAGCAAGCATCATGGCTGCCAACAGCATAAACTTTTTCATAGTTCTTTGTTTTTAACTGTTAAACATATTGTTAATGAAATCTTTTACTTAATAACAACCTTACGGCCATTAACCACATAAATGCCCGATTGAGGTTTACCCAGAACACGGCGTCCAGAGAGATCATAAACAGGCTTGTCAGCGTCTATCGAGACAGGAGAATGTTCAATTGACGTTACAATTGCATTGTTAACATTAAAGGTATAGTGCAGACGTTCGTTAACGTGACACATATCTTTAGTAATTTTAGGATCACCCTGCAGATATTTGGCAAAATTAGCATCGCCAAACGTACCCGGCTCAATAACATAGGTATATTGACCATCCTTAAGGTCTCCCTTCTTAATTTCTTTGTCAAGGACAAGCTTGATGCGATATTCACCATAGGTAGCCCAGCTATTGGGGACAACTACAAAATGAGCATTTGTAATAAGCACATTGGTGTAGTAATTCCTCAAAGCGACCTGCTTATCAGTAACGCCAAACTCTGTTTGGTATGTACAATAAGTGAAATAGTTCAAATCTGTATCCTTTACATATTCACCTGTACGCTCCTGCAGTTCCTTGTTCCAAAGAATATATTCGTTCGTAAAATCGTAAATAAAGTCGACAGCCTTAACCGTATAAGTTGCAGTTATAGCTTGTACACTTGCTTCTTGTCCATCATGTTGATAGGTGAATGAACCCTTGTCAATGGTCAGGGTATATTTCCCTGTATCAACATTGGGGAAGGAAAGGACGAACTTATCTTTCTCACCTTCAACTAACTGAATGGATGTTGCATCAATGATTTCGCCCTTCGCATTGGTTAGCGAAGCCTTGGCTGCTGCGGTCTTTGTTAGACCTTCCAATCCATTAAAGGTCAAAAAAATCTCCGCTAAAGTAGTGACCTCATCACCATCCTTAGGCGAGAGTTCATACTCTGCATCTGGAATAGGAATTTCAGGTGTCTCCTGCTTTTCAATGATGAAGGCATTACTGATATTCTCTTCAAAGAATTTCAGTCCAAAATCAGCGTTTGTCTGAACAGAAAGGTCTTGAACACCAACAAGACCATAGGCCATACGTTCTGTTCCTGAAAGTTTACCCATTGAACCTCGCATGCTGAAGAGACCAAAGGTCTGATCAGGATTTACACCTTCAACCTTCAATCTAGCGAGCGTAAGATCATTAATACTCGAGTTATACGACTCTGTGACGTTACTGGTTGAAGTACCTTCATAAACACTGGAATTAATGAGAAGGTGCAGATACTTGTTATCTGTAGTAGCAAAAGTCGTCGTACCATCAGAATTGGCCGTGGCCTTAAAACTAGCTGCTTCTGTGGCATCACCAGTCAGCGTGACAGCGCCATCATCATACTTCAAATAGGCTTTAGAACCAGTAGAGGAAATGGCAGCAATCGAGTAGTAAACATCTGTTGAAGGCAACTCAATATCACTTTCTTCGATGAAAGCCTGCATAGCCGCCTCATATTCGGCATCAGTAGCCTCCTCATTAGCAAACAAAGCATTGAGGGCTTCACGGCTCACACTGGTAGTAGCTGGATAACCTACACCTTTATGTTCCTCCAAGGATTTAGCTCTTGCAATAGTCTCCTCAGATGCCGGTATTTTAACATCGCCTACAATATACTGGAAGACTAACTCTGGGTTACAGCGAGCACCTTCAGAATAACCGAGGTCTTCGGCTTCAGCGTCATAATAGAAGTTCCAGATGTAACCCTCGGGAATCGTAATCGTATAGGTACCAGCGACTGTCACATCAGACTCATCATTGGAAGTAAAGTTGAGCGTTACGACCTTATTATCATGACTTAACGTGATAAAACGAGCGGGCTCCGTTTCGCCTTCTTGCAGAAGCTCAAACCGTTTAGAATTAACGAAACCAACTTTACTCGGGAATGTTAGCTGGATGCCATTAGGAATCAATTCGACCTTACCAGGTTCAAGGTCGATTGAACTATACATAAAGGAATTAACTGGTTCAACGACGGCAACTTGATAAGTCAATTCAGGGTTATAGAACTCACCTGAATATATCGACTTCTGAGGACAGGTAATCGTGTAGACCCCTCCCTTTGCAATGGTCTCGGGTGCAGAAAGAGTAACGACTTTACCATTAGCTTTTCCGGAAAGAGTGATTGGGCCGTCAAGGCCTTCGCCCGTAAGTGTGAACTCAGCATCCTTAGCGATGGTCACTACCTTATCGAAATTCAAGACAAATGAATCAAACTGAGATACAGTTTCCTCGTCAGCAGGTAACCATGAAGTAGGAATAACATTATCGAGAGGAACAATGTACGTGACCATGATCTGATGGATCTTAGAGGCCGTACCTCCATTCTCGAAAAGAAGCTCAAAAACATCGTCCTCTCCGTCTTCGGCATGCCAATGTCCAAAATAATCCCAACGCCCTCCAGACGACTTCATATCAAGGTCACCACAAGTACTGGACTCTGAGAATTCAAACTTGATTAAAGGGGCTGTAGACATAAGTTTCATCTGAGCCGTTCGGAAGATACCCAAATAAGGAACATAATTGTTTTCCTTTGAGTCGACAACGACACGTGCGCCCATAGGTTGGGAGCCGACAGCAAAGCTAAGGGTAACATAGCCATCATCGCTCTTAAAATTCCAACCAGTCACAATAACTTCAGAACCTGCTTCATTCCCTAAGTTGGTAATAGAAGGAATAAGTGTTTTCGGGTTAGCGAAATCGAAAGTATAAGTGACTTCCTTCTGAGCAAAAGTCTGCACAGAGAGCAAAGTGAAGAGAGAGAGTAAAAAATGCTTCATCGCAACATTTTAAAGATTAACGACGAGACTCGTCAATATCTTGGGTGGCCGTTTTCATGGTGACATACCATTGGCCATCAACTTTTACAGGATTAAACATAAACGAAGTTTTATAAGGATTTGGCTCAGAAGGATCTTCCATAGCATCAAATGTTACCTCATATTTAACATCGTTACATCCTTCGAGCTGGAAGGAATAATAGGAACGCTCATATTCATAGACAGGGAACATCTCGAACATGTGGCGGTAAGAGTTACGGAATGCATCAGTCAGCTCCGTAACGTCATGTTTCTCCTCATCATAATAATAAATCATATCCAAAGCCTGATCAATCTTACCGGCTTTGAGTAGTTCCATACACTGATCACAAAGAGACAGCATTTGAGTGCTATCGGCTTCTGTCAGTTCTGTTTGGAATTCTTTTACCCGTTGTTCGCGAGTCTTTTCTTTGCATGACCAAACACAGCAAAAAATAGCAAGGACAGCAAAAGAATAAAATAATTTTTTCATTGTTTTTGAATTTAAAAGAGAGTGCGCCTACTCTTTCGAGACGCACTCTCTTTGAAGAGCAAATTACATGAATTTGTTTATCGAAACTACATATTAGTTACCAAGTGTACGCTTGATGTGTACAGTAACGTCGCTATAGAACGTACCCCACTCATAAGTAACCTCGACGGGAACATTGATGTCAAACTCAGTGACATTATCACCATTGTTAGCATAGTAGATAACACCGAAGAGATCCTTATTATCCTTCATGTAATCAAGCAGAGCCTGATTCTTAGAATGGTTGTTGTACGAGCTAATGTCGAAGTTGTAGGTAACCTTAGAACGCTGGACGTTACCATCCTTGTAGCAACCGAGCTCAGCCTCAGTGGTAATCGTGTTCATGGGCACGAACTTGGTCAGATCAGTCTGGTGCATGTTCGTCTTGATCTTGCTGGGCGTGCAATCGAGAGTGATGCTCTTGATGTTGTAGTAAGCCCAGAGCCACTTGTTAGAGCCTTCCATGTCACCCTCAACAGGACCGCGGAAGTCGAAGAAGCGGAGGAAGTCGTAAGCGTAGATGTAGTTACCATTGGTCTTGGCATCAACAACCTGCTGCTTGCCATTGTCGCGGAGGTTGATAGGACGCTGCCAGCTGACAACGAAGTTAGCAAAGCTACCATCCTCAACATTCACAGCTGCGCAGTTCTGCTTAGCAGCAATACCAACGAAGGTGTGGAACTCAGTCATGATGTTAGCATGATTCTCAACATAACCGATAGCGTTCAGAACATCCTTAGCGGCATCATTCTGAATGAGGTTGATTTCACCGGTAGTTTGGTTCAAAGTAGCAATCTGAGTGTAGACATTGTTACTCATTGCATACAGAGCGTTGTTGGTGAAGACACCATCCTCATAGTTGATAGCGCACTTTTCAAGGATGCTCTTGTTCTGAGCGTCAGTGCCCCACTTGTGAGTGGTGTACTTACCGGGCTGATGGAGGTCATAGAGGCAAACGAATGCATTCCACTTCTCATCGGTAGCGCTACGCTTCGGAGTAATGGTATAAGTCTTACCATTGAGAGCCTTAATGCTGGTATTCTTCGGGGCGAAGAAGAACTTCTTAGAAGCGACAGCGGGAGCGACGGTCAGAGCATTACCCTTGTAGGTAGAAAGGATTGCACGGTTGAACACCTTCGTATCCTTATCATCCAGAGGCTGATTAACGTTGAAGATGATAGCATCGAGACCATCGTCATTACCATCCTGAGCGAACCAGTAGTTGGTGTTCTTCTCAGAAGTTGTGACATTGGCAACGGTTGCACGAGAAATAACAGTTGTCAGCTTGACATAGATATACTTGTACTTGGCACCATTCTGACCGATGAAGCGAATGTAGCGATTAACCGTCACAGGAGTCGTTGCATCGTGAGTAAGAGCCTCAAGCTCGCTCTCAGCGAATGCCCAACGCCAAGCGTGGTTGGTCTGTGACTCAGAGTTGAAGTAGTACTCAACAGTGCCGGCGATAGGAGCGGCAGCGCCCTTCACATCACCATAGACTTTGGCTTCCCAGATATCGCCACCATCAGCGAGCTGACGATTAGTAGGCGTGCCATCAATGACATACTGAGCATCGAAATCCTCCTTCTTCATATTCTCAAGAGCATCCGTGAGGACAAACTTGGAGAATTGGCTCCAATTGGTCTGCAGACCATCGGCAGCATTGCAAAGGTCGAAATCAGCCTCACCTTCAGGATAGGTGTCGATGACGAGAGTACCGGGTTCCGGGCCGGGGCCATCGGGCTTGTCGGTGATGCGAATCTTGATGTAACCATCGAGGAGGACATCAGAACCGCGCATAATAAGTACACGTACCAGAGGCTCACGACCAACGGAAGTCTTAGACTGTTCAGCAATAAAGTTGCCCTTTTCGTCAACGTTACCAGGAATAATCTTAGAGCCGTCGAGCTTGGTATAATGGCTATCGATAGTCTTGTTACCGTCAATCTTATAATCAACGAGTGAGAAGCTATAGGTCAGGCCATAAGCAAGCTGTTCCTTATCACCATACGGCCAGGTGCCAAGTTCAACAGCATTCTTCGTGATAGCCTCACGTACATAGTGCAGACCAAGGTAGGGAGCCAGATCAAGGCCCTCGCTTGCCCAATAGAGCTCAAGGTCATGATCAGCATTCAGAGCGTCCTTCGGGCTCTTCCAGACGTGCTGCTTGCCCTGTTCGATGCAGACAGGCTCGTCTTTCTTGTCCTTCAGAGGATCCTTATTCCAAACAATACCCTCGACATAAGTCTTCTCTGCAAGCAGCATAGCATAGTCAGAAGTAATTATGGTGTCCTTGTCAGCATAAACCTGCAGAGCGATGATATTATCCGTGCGGGATTCAAACTCATCAGCAGACTCAGGCTTCTCCTGAGGATAGGAAGCAAGAGCTCTGGGATCTGCGACCTTCAGACCGACGGTGAGGATGCCATCCTTGTTCTGGAACACAGAAGTCTTACCATCAGCATAGAATTCAGGCGAAGTAACGACGAGATTTGCACGAGTTACAACCTCCACGTTGCGGACGTTGAAGCCCTTCACATCTGCATACTTGACGGGAGCCTTACTGGGATTCATGTGATAATCAACAGGCCAAGTAGGACCAAAGTCCTTCTCCTTAGAAGCATTTGATACATCATAGTCGGTAACATCGAGGATCTTCTTATTATCGCTCGGACGAACCCACTCCATCTTGGCAGTTTGGTGAATCGTTGAGTAGTTCAGGAAGGGATACTCAATAGTCTCAATACCATCGACATAAAGCTCAGGCATGTAAACGAGGCTGCGGAGTTTCTTGGCAAGGATGTCAGCGATGACATCGATCTTAGCATCAAGAGCTGTGATCCTGTTCTCAGCCGTTGTCAAGCGCTGACCGATACCGATGAGCTGCTGCTCAATCTGGTAGGTGACATTGTCAATAGAATCTGCATGAGCTTCGAAAGCAGCCTTCAGAGTAGCGAGGTTGGCATTAGTCACGTCAATACGGTCATTCACAGCCTTGATTGACTCAGTGAGGCGCTTGCCGATAGCGTTGACGTCAACACGGATCTTGGTCAGAGAGTCGCGAACGACCTTGAGTTCCTTGTTGTGTGCGCCCTTAAGGGAGTCAATGCGGACGTTGATGGCAGCCATCTGAGCAGCAACAGCAACCTTGTACTGAGCATACTCCTCGAGGTGCTTGGTAACCTTCTGATCCAGAACACCATAGTCCTTAAGGTGATTTTCAAACCTCTTGACAAGATCCTCAAGGTCCTTCTTGTCAGCCTTCAAAGCGATGGCAGCTTCCAACTCTTTCTTAGCCTTCGTGAGAGCCTGGTCGAGTTCGGTAATCTTCTTGGTCAGGCTATTCACATCGCCATCATGCTTCTTCTCGAGCTTGGCAATCTTGTCGTCCAGCTCCTTCTGAGCATCTGCGACGAGTTTCTTGGCAGCTTCAATGGTGGCAGCATCGCCATCCTTGATAGCCTTCTCAAGATCTTTCTTAGCCTGCTCAAGGGCAGCACGCTCAGCCTTGTCGCCGTCAGAGATAGCCTTCTCGAGAGTAGCCTTAGCCTCAGCGACTGCCTGCTTGGCAGCAGCAAGAGTGGCAGCATCGCCGTCAGAGATAGCCTTCTCAAGAGCAGCCTTCGCATCAGCAACAGCCTTTCTGGCAGCCTCCAAAGTGGCAGCATCGCCATCCTTGAGGGCCTTCTCAAGGTTTGCCTTAGCGTCGTCGAGAGCCTTCTGGGCAGCAGCAGCGGTGGCAGCATCACCAGCCTTGAAGTCATTCGTCAGAGAAGTCTCCAAAGCCTTAATGGTGTTGTTGATGAGGGTCTCCTTTTGGTCGACCACACCCTGCAACGAGTTAATCTGTTCCTGCAAGTCATTGATGTCGTCATCATAATCCTTACAAGACACGAACGTACTTGTCGAAGCCAGCGTGAAGGCTCCGAACAAGATCGCGCTAAAAATTTTTTTGTACATAAATGTAAAACTTTTAAAAAAGGGTTATTGATAAATTAAACATTTGTTCTGTTTCGTTTCACAGTAAGAAGTGTCAATTCACTTTTGCTTCGCGGCCGCGGCTGCGGGCCGCTGCGCGTGGTGGATAGGGCGTAATCTCTCTTTTCTGTTTCTTAATGTCTCATGGGCCTCCTTTTACCCAGGTTAGCGTCTCGGCGGCAGAGTGCTGTTTGCACAGCTATCCATGACGCCTTGACGTCGTTATGACCATCTCTACAGGAGAGACGGACGTCTAATTCGGTGCAAATGTACACATAATTTCATTCTCACCAAAAAAAGTTATTAAAAAAATGCGCAAAACACTGAAAAAATCCCGTATTTAGGGAGTTTTTATGGCAAAAACGGGTCTCAGAGCACATGTTTTCGTTGTTTTTAGCATTGGAAGATAAACGCCCAGCGCCCCTATTTTGGGCTTTTGCGAGCATAAAGCCAGTGATAAGGCTCCAGCTGAAGGAATATTTATAAAGGTACGCGCGCGCGTAGATATATTTAAGGTATAGACCCTCTGTTCAAAAACATGCAGGGTCTCAAAAGTAAGCATAGGTTCGTGTGATGATAAACATATGTTCGTGAGGCAACCAACATATGTTCGTGAGGCCATCAACATAGGTTCATATCTTAGAGGGCATTTGCGCGCTGTAAAGGGAAATCAGAAAGAATCTTCCGTGAGGATGCGTTCGAGGTCCTCAGCCGTGATGCGGAGTTGGAAATTCCCACGGAAAGCGACAGAGATGCTTCCGGTCTCTTCACTGACGACAATGGCAAGGGCATCCGTTTCCTGAGCGATACCCATTGCGGCACGGTGACGAAGCCCCAATTCTTTGGGCATACTCATGTCATGGGTGACAGGTAGAATGCACCCGGCAGCCACAATGCGCTTGTGTGCAATGATCATCCCGCCATCGTGGAGAGGAGAGTTTTTGAAGAAGATGTTCTCTATGAGACGCTGTGAGAT
>CADCOX010000420.1 GCA_902803195.1 uncultured Bacteroidales bacterium | reverse complement strand
GCTATGCCCCTATTGCTGGAGTCGTAGACCGTGCCTGCGCTACCCACGAGGGATGTACACCCATTAAACATCTCAGCCCCGGAAGTGACATTCGTCGTAGTCCACCCGGCACCGACGTAGATGGTCTGGAGGGCTGAACAGCCATTGAACATATAGCTCATATTGGTCACCTTCGCGGTGTTGAAAGAGGTGAGGTCGAGCGTGGTGAGGCCTGTACAGCCGCCAAACATAGCGGTCATATCCGTCACCTCTGATGTGACGAGGTTCTCCAGTCCCTCGATCTTCGTCAGGTTGCTCATGTTCATGAACCAGGACCACGTGCTGGTGGGTCGGGCGGTGATGAACGACGGGTCGAAGACCACTTTCGTCACGAACATGTTCTGTCCGCCTTCGTTCCATCCAGGCGTTGTCTGAGCAGCGGGCAGGTCGTACTTCGTCCCGTCCTTCTCATCCTCCTTGTTGTCGGCGTAGAAGGTCAGCACGCGTGACACATCGTCGTAGATGACGTAGGGGGCATAGGCCTTGCCCGTGAGATAGCCGGGGTTGTCAGCGCCGCGGTCGATGTGGGCATAGGCTGCATCGACATGGCTGGTGCTGAATACCGTTCCTTCGCCGCCCACGAGTGCGGTGCAGTCACGGAACATCTGAGCAGAAGTGGTCACGGCAGCCGTGCTCCAGTCGGGGCCGACGATGATGGTGGTGAGGTTGCTGCACCCCTCGAACATGCCTTCGCTGAATGTGTTGTGCACTTCGCCCATATTTGTGACATTGCGTGTGTCGAAGGCGCTCAGGTCAAGCTCGGTCAGGCTGGTGCAATTCTGGAACATTCCTTTCATGTTGGTGACGTTGGCAGTCGTGAAGCCCTCGTGGCTGATGACGGCCGCGATGGCGCTGGGATTGCAATTGTACGAGAACATTCCACTCATGTCAGTGACGTTCTCTGTCGAGAAGTTCTCGCCGAGCGTCAGGGTCTGCAGGGCGGTGCAGCCACGGAAAAGATTACGCGTACGCGTCTCATTGTGCGTGTCGAAGCTGCTTAGGTCGAGCGTGGTCAGGCTACGGCAATCTGCGAACATATTATCTAATGAGATATTGCCGCTCGTGCCGAGGTATTCAAGGCCCTCGATGGCCGTCAGGTTCTCCATGCCTACACAGGACCACGTATCGTAGAAGCCATCGCTCAAGGCGCATGACTCGTCGTAGACTACTTTCGCTATCTCCCCAGGATACACATCGCCATTACCCGAAGGCATCTCATCGTAACCCTGTCCGTCAATAACTACTTCTCCTGCTGCAATGCGCTGGCTCTTCCTCCAGTCGTAGTAGTGGGTGATTGTGAAGGTGGCGTCGTCCCATGTGGCGTAGTATTCTCTTGCGCCACTGGTGAGGTAGCCGGGGTTGGACGGACCGCCGTCGATGCGGGCGTAGGTCCTGCCTATGTAGTTGGCATCGAATGTGGTGCCCTTGCCGCCTACCAGACTTGTGCAACCGCTGAACATGTTGTCACCGTTGGACACGATGTTGAGCGTCCAATCGCTGGCCACGACAATGGTCATGAGGTTGGTACAGCCGTAGAACATACCACCCATGGCACAACCCGTTCCGGGCGTGAAATGGCTCAGGTCAATCTCCGTCAGGCTTGAGCAGTTCGAGAACAGGCTATTGAATCGCCGCGTCTGAGAGAAGTTGAAGTACTCCATACCCTCGATGGTGGTCAGGTTCGTCATGTTCATGAACCAGGAATTCACCCACTCCGGTCGCACCGTGGCAAACGAGGGGTCGAACACCACCTTGGTCACGCCGCCAGCCTTTGGCCGCCAGGAGGGGGTATCACCATAGGCATTGGTGAAGTTGTAGCGTGTGCCTTCCTTCTCGGCCGACAGACCATCGTTGTAGAAGGTGAGCGTCGTCTCGTCGGGCGAGAGGATGAGATACGGGAGCTCGCCGCTGAAGTAGCCGGGCGTGCCTTCAACATCGAGTCGGGCATATTCCTTGTCGACGTGGCTGCTGTAGGTTGTGCCGTTGCCGCCGACGATAGCCGAACAACCGGTGAACATACTGGTTGACGTGGTCACGTTGTCGGTGGTCCAGTTGGCGCTGACGTTGACGGTCGTCAGGTTGGAGCAGCCCTGGAACATCGAGTTCATGTTCTTCACGTTGGCGGTTTTGAAGGTGGCGAGGTTGAGGGTGGTCAGGCCCGTGCAACCCTCGAACATAGCTTCCATGTTCTCCACATTCTCAGTGTTCAGCCGCTCGATGTTATTAATGGTAGTAATATTGGTCATTTCGCTGAACCAACCCTTAGTGCTTGTGGGGCGGGCTGTGGCAAACGAGGCATCGAAGTTGACGTTGGTCACACTGTGGCTTACGGAAGCGCCATCGTTAATATACCACAAGGGATAATAGTCGTCTCCGAGTGCATCCAGATAATACACAGTTCCTGTCTTGTAGCTTGCTCTGCCATCGTTGTAGAAGTACAGGGAGTTAGTATTCGGGTAATGTACCGCATAGGGCCTGAGAGAGAAGTAGCCGGTGGTGGGGTTGGCATAGGCGGCCGTGGAAGCGAGGGGGTCAGAGAGGACGTCTAAATAGCTGACGGCGCCTTTGAGTTTGCCGCATCCCAAGAACATGTAGGTGGAATTGGTGCTGGCTTTCCACGTCTGCTCGCAAATGATTGTCGTCAGCGCGGAGCAATCCTGGAACATCGACACCATCATGGTGACGTTGCTCGTGTTCCAGCCCTCGAGGTTGAGCGTCTTCAGCTTGGAGCACTTGTAGAACATCAGCATCATGTCGGTGACCTTGCTCGTATTGAAGGTGTGGAGGTTGAGACTGGTCAGGGAGGAGCAGCGGTTGAACATGTACTTCATCGACGTCATCTCCGAAGTGTTCAGGTACTGGATGCCGGTGATGTCGGTGAGCCCCGTCTGGCCGCGGAACCAGGCATAGCCCGTCGTGGGGCGTGCCTGAGCAAACGAGGAGCTGAAGACGACGTGGGTGATGCTGCTGCCATACCAGCCGGGAGCCTCCTCCGTCGCGGTGGGTATGTCATATATGGTACCCGTGCGCGAGGACTTCTGCCCGTCGCAGTAGAACGTCAGCGTGCCGTCGTTGAGCACGGCATAGGCGGGACGGGTTAAATAGCCGGGCAGGCCGTTAAAGCCATCGATGCGGGCGTAGGTCTTGTCGGTGTAGCTGCTGTTGAAGGCCGTGCCGTTGCCGCCCACGAGGCTGGTGCAAGTCTGAAACATTAATTCGTGGCTGCCTACCTTGGCAGTGCTCCAGCCGTCGCCTACGTAGATGCGTTGCAGGTTGTTACAGCTGCTAAACATGGCTGACATCTCGATTACATTAGCCGTATTGAAGCTACTCAGATCGAGGCTGGTGAGCTGTTTGCAGTTGTAGAACATAGAACCCATGGTCACCACCTTCTGCGTGTTGAAGTGTGACAGGTCGAGGCTTGCGAGCTTCGTATGGCTGAACATGTTACTCATGCTGGTTACCTCCGAGGTGTTGAGGTACTCCAATCCTGTGATGGATGTGAGGTTCGTCATCAGACCAAACCAATACATTGTCGTCTTGGGGCGAGCGTTGGCAAACGAGCTGTTGAAGACCACCTTCGTCACATTCTGATAATTGTTATCCGTAAGCCATCCGGGGTCGCCGCTGCTGTTCAGGTTGTACTTCGTGCCGGTCTTGCCGTTGGGATTGCCGTCGTCGTAGAAGGTGAGCGTGCCGTTGTTGTACACGGCGTAAGGCCGGGTGGAGAAGTAGCCGGGGCTGGCGGTGCCGCCGTCGATGCGGGCGTAGCCCTTGTCGACGTAAGAAATGCTATACTCAGTGCCAGCGCCGCCGACGAGTTTGTAGCAGTAGATGAACATATTCTGAGAGAAACTCACGTTGCTGACGCTAAAGTTCGAGCTGGCATAGATGGTGGTGAGTTTCTGGCAGCTAATGAACATATTTTGCATATTCTTGACCTTTGAGGTGGAGAATTGGCTTAGGTCAAGTTCCGTGAGTGCTTTGCATTGTTCGAACATGCCGTACATATCCGTCACCTTCGACGTATTGAAATGGCTTAGGTCAAGGCTCGTCAGGCTGAAGCAGTTACTGAACATGTATTTCATGTTCGTCACTTCGCTGGTGTTCAGATATTCAAGGCCTTCGATTGTTGTGACATTCTTCATGCCACTGAACCATCCATAGCACGTGGTGGGACGGGCTTGGGCAAACGAGGGGTCGATGACCACCCGGGTGTAAGGATTATTATCACTGGACTTATACCATCCAGGCGAGCTCGACGACGTGTTCAGGTTGTAAGTGGTGCCTGAGCGCAAGCTGCGCAGCTCATCGTAGTAGAAGGTTACCATGGTGCCGGCGCTGTTGACGTGAACGTAAGGTCCGTAGGTCGCGGTGAGCAAACCTCTGGTGGTAGAGGTCCCGCCGTCGATGCGTGCATAGGTAGGCGAGTTGTAACTGTCGCTGTATGTCGTGCCTGCGCCGCCGACGAGTTTGGTGGAGCCCGTGAAGGGCTTACAGCTCGTGTTCACCATTACTGTGCTCCAGTTGGCGCCTACGTTAATGGTCGTCAGGTTGGTGCAGGTGCCGAACATGACGTCCATGTCCGTAACCTTCGACGTGTTCCAGCCTTTGCGTTCCACAAGGCTGCTGCTGCTACCTGCAGAGCCCTTCCCGAGGGTCAGCGTCTGGAGGTTGTAGCACGCTTCGAACATGCCGGCCATATCCGTGACGTTCGAGGTATTCCACCCGCTGAGGTCGAGTGAGGTGAGAGCCCTACAATAGCCGAACATACCGCGCATGCTGGTCACATTCTCGGTGTTGAAGCAATAGTTGTCGGTCATGTTAGTCGTAGAGCCCGACAAATTGCGGAAGTCGAGGGTGGCGAGACGTTGGCAACCGTTGAACATATAGTTCATACAAGTCACATTCTGGGTGTAGAGATTATAGAAGTTCTCAATGGTTTCAAGATACGGCATACGGAACCAAGAAGCCGTTGAGGTGGGGCGGTAGTCCCTGAAAGAGGTGTCGAAAACCACCGTTTTAACCAGTTCTTGGAGATAAGCCATCGCCCCGGCTGGGTGATAATTATACCACTCAGGAGTATTAGCTCCCGTGTTCAGGTTGAAGGTGACGCCGGTCGTGTTGCGCGTTGCACGAGACGTGTCGTAGTAGAAATAGAACGTGGTGCGATCCGACGTCGGTGAGTAGGCGTAGGCCTCCTTGGTCTGTGCCTGCACAGACTGCACCCCCGATAGTATGGCCATCAGGAAGACCAACAGGGGCTTGATTGTTGGCGAAAGGAATCGTTTCATAGTTTTGGCAGTATTAAATGATTAGTATATTCTATATAAATGATGAGTAATGAGTGTTTGTTATAGCGATGAAAACGTGTCTCGGCAGTTGCAGATACGATTCATGAATGCATGGATTTTCAGTTTGGAAGACCCATGTTTGTGTGTCTTTTGAACATATGTTCACGGTTTTCGGTACAAAATAAACCAAATAATTGATACTTTACAAATATTCACACAATTATTTTCTATTTTAGCTTTAAAAAGTCCATTTTGTTCTTTCAAAGATGACAATTGATGAGCGAAAAGGCAAAGAAAGATATCCCGCTGACCACGAAATGAGCAGTCAACGGGATTATGAAGAATGAGAAATCAGAATGACGTGACTTAGCGATTGGCGCTATGCCGCTTTAGAGCGACGCGATGCGCGGCGGTAGATGCTGATGTATGCCACAATGGGGGCTACAAGAAAGGCAACCACCCCCTCCCTAACGGGAGGGGCACCACGGCTCTTCAAGAACGGACAACCGCGCTGTCAATTGCGCTTCATCGCGCCAGCCCCTCCCCTCCCTGACGGGTGGCTACGAGGGAAAGACTGAATGTCTTTGCCGAAGTAGCCTTCTCAGTGCTCGACGAATGCAAGATAGGTTTACCTAATCGAAGCAGTCGGCGCTAAGCACGTGAGGGCAAGGTTGGGGGTGGGTCTGCTAGCCTCTTTATTTCCCCAAAATGATGTTCACCAGGGCGGTGACGTCGGCGATAGTGACCTTATGATCGCCGTTGACATCAGCGAGGCGCTGCTCGTAGGTCGTGGTCTTGCCGAGGATGATGTTGACGAGGGCTGTCACGTCGGCGATGGTGATTTTGCCGTCCTTGTTGACGTCGCCTACGCGGTAG
>CADCOX010000419.1 GCA_902803195.1 uncultured Bacteroidales bacterium | reverse complement strand
TCGCCGTGGGAGAGTACTTTGTTACAGTAGTTGATGGTTGTATAGACCGAACCCCAGTCATACTGCGTCAGCGTGGAGTCAATCTGTCCTTCACAAATCTTCTTATAGGTGAAGTAGTTGCCTTGTGAGCTGTCATAGACTGGATTAACCTGATAGGCGTCAGAACGGATGTCACCCCAGATGATAAGATTGGAGATGGTTCCAGCCATGTGCTGATAGGCTCCGTAGCGTACGCCTTCGAGGTCGTTTTTGTCTTCCCAGAAGTTCTCCTCGACGACTCGGTCTTGCGGATAGATCGTCAGGAAATCTTCGCAGGAAGTGGCACCGAGGGCCATGAGACCCAAGAGTGCGATGTTGGATAGATATTTGAATCGTTTCATATCGTTCTTGTGTTAGAAGCCGAGGTTGATACTAGCGGTGAATGAGCGAGCACGCGGAGTGCGGTTGTTGTCGACGGCGATGCTGAAGCCAGAGGGGCTGACCTCAGGATCGGTGCCGGTGTACTTGCTCCATACGAACAGGTTGTTGGCCGAAGCGTAGAGCTTCAGGTTGCGAATGCCCAAGCCCCACTTCTTGAGGATTTTGGGGTCGAAGTCATAACTGATCTGAACGTATTGGAGACGCAGATAGTCGCCATTCTCGACGTAGCGGTCGGAGGGCAGCGAGTTATAGCTGGCAAAGCCAGAGGAGTTCAGTGCGCGTGGAATGACGGTCTCGTCACCATTCTTACGCCAGCGCCATGTCGTAGCAAAACTCTGGTTGGCGTTGCTGAGCATACTCTCGGCATTCGCACGGGCGAGGTTCACGATCTGGTAGCCCATACGGAAGTTGAAGCCCGTGTTGATCTGCAGGCGGTCCCACTTGGCTGTGAAACCGAAACCGCCGTTGCACGAAGGATTGGAGTTGCCGAGGTAGACGATATCGTAGCGGTCAATCTGGCCGTCATTGTTGATATCCTCATAGATGGCATCACCGCCTTGGAAGGCCTTGGCGCTACTCTCATTATAGCAATAGTAGAGGGGGAGAGGCTCGCCCTTCTGATCGGTGAGCATGTTACCATTGGCATCGTAAGCGATTGGGCAGGTAGCAATCTCACCACGGTGGAGGGCTGCGGAGGCTGTGTTGATGGGATAGCCACTGGCATCATAACCAGTTCCATGAGCGACAGCGTCCTCGTAGTTGGAGAATGTGTTGCCGTTAGCATCGACCTCATATTGGCCGTAAGCATACCAGGAAGCCTGCGTGTAGCCGCTGTGGTCGTAGTCATACTTGTAGACGCCTTTGTATCTAAGACCGTAGATGGAACCGAGGGCATTGCCGACCTGGATGCGACGGAGGTCATCGTATTTGAGGTTGGCCGGCTGATAGGTGTCGGAGGGGTTGAGGTCGTCGAGGATGAGGGGATCCATCTCTTCGACTTCGTTGAAGTTCTGAGCGATGTTGGCACGGAGCTTCAGCTGGAACTTGCCGACCTTGGCAAACCAACCTGTCGAGGCATTGAGGTCCCAACCCTTGTTGCGCATGACGCCACTGTTGATCTTAGCCAATGTGCTGAAACCGTTAGCCGAAGCGATACGCTGGTTGTGCATAATCAGGTCGGTAGTCTTGTGGTCGTAGATGTCGAGCTCGAAGTTGAGCAGGTCGTCGAACAGACCGAGGTTGAAACCGAGGTTGATCTTGCGGGTCTTCTCCCAGCGGATGGAACGCAGTGAAAGGTTCTCGGGAACGATGACGGTGTGACCATTGTAGTAGCCGGCCTGGCCATATTTGTTGTACTGGTTGAAACCGCCGCCACCCGTGTTACCGGTGATACCCCACGTGGGACGTACAGCTAACATGCTGATGACCTTACGTGACCATTTCATAAAGCCTTCGTCGATGATGTTCCAACGGGCACCGACATAGGGGAAAACGCCGAACTTGTTGCCAGAGCCCATAGCGGTAGAACCGTCCCAGCGTACGCTGGCATCGAGGCTATACTTACTCTTATATGACGCGTGCGCCTGCACGTAGAAGCTGGTCTCACGCCATTCGTTGTTGCTGGCGCTGGCTGCTTGCATCAAGGCGTTGACGGTCGGGTCGGTGATACCGGTCGGGACGTTCCAGAGGTCCATATTCTGGTTGCTGGACTGTCCGCTCTTCATCTCCCAACGGGCGAGGATGGGAAGGGTCCAGTCCTCATTCTTGAACTTGGGATAGAGGGCTAAGTCGTGACGGGTAGTGAACTCAAGGCTCTTGTACTCGTAGTTGCCGACCGTGTTGCGGTTGTTGTTATGTCTGGTGTTGTCCCAGTTCTGACCGTTGTCGCCACCATAGATCCAGTCCATGGTGCGGAGTTCTGCGGGCAGATATTTGTCGGATGACGTGTTGTAGATGTTCAGCTGGACGTCGCCCTTGTAGTTGAGTTGCCAGTGGTCATCGTCCTTGCCCAAGAGCTTGTAGTCGACGGCGAACTGCGGAGTCAGGTTGTACTGGTTCTCCTTGTTCCAACCGCCATAAGCGTAGGCCACGGGGTTGCC
>CADCOX010000418.1 GCA_902803195.1 uncultured Bacteroidales bacterium | reverse complement strand
TGTTGCTGTGTGCACCATCTTGAACGGTAGCTGTCTGTCCCGTGGCATCGGTCACGCGGATGACGCGCTGGTTGTTCGAGACATTCAAGCGGCGGAAACGGTTGAGGGTCGTATCGATGGCTGCGGTCTCATAGACGCCCGTAGAATCAGCACCACCGAGGAACACAGATCCGTCCTGGATGTGATAGCGTACGAAGTTGTCGATGACATCCTGGATCTTAGCCTTGTAATTCGTGGCCTCTACGGTCAGACGGTCAATCTCGTCCTTCTGGGCGTCGGTCAGTTCGTTCTCGTGCTGATTCAGGTAGAAGGTGAGCGCATCGAGGTAGTCATCCCATTCGTCGGACTGTGTCTCAGTCGGCAACTTACCGGCCTTGATAAGCGCTTGGATAGCTTCGTTCGTGGGAACGTAAACGGTGTAGTGGAAGTTGTTCATCGTCGTGATGGCGCGGTCGATGGTCGTGTGGCCATCAATCTGTGTGCCTTCAGCGGTGACGAATGAGCTCGTACCCAGCAAGCGGCTGAATTCCTTGAACTCGGGATGGTTGACAGTGTCAGCCACAGCTTTGTAAGGACTCAGTAGCGTGCTCTGCGGAATGGTATCGAGTACGTAAGCCACACCGTTACCGGACTCTGTCTGGTCGAAGATCTGGTCTTCAGCAACAGGGATGAATACACCCTGTTCTGCCTGACGTGAACCGGCAATACCGGTTACCTTGTCGCCATTGAACTGTACCACGACAGGACCGCCAGCCTTGTTCAGGTAGATGCTCTGACCAGGGTGGAACGTGCGGGCGCCACGCTGGCCATGAACGATGATGATGTTGTCGAGGATGTCGCGCAGACGGTTGTTGATCACGGCCATCGTGGGGCTGTTGGTAGCTTTCTCATCCGTGATGTTACCGAGCGAGTCAATCTTGTAGGCCTCTGCATAGACAGGAAGCGTACTCTGATCAGGCTTGAGGAAGAACTTCAATGCCTGATGTTCCGACTCACCATTTGCGTATGAATAGGGATCAATATAATAGAAGAAAGCACCGTCGTTGGGGATGAGGAAGCTGTAGGAGCTGCTCATGGAGTTCAAGTATGAACTGTACTCACCGGCGATGGTCCAAGTGGCGTGGTTCTCATATCGCTTATCATCAACGGCAGTGAAGATGACGCTGAGGTCCTCATCCGAACGCAGAACGGCGGGGAAGAAGACGCTCTGATGCTCAGGTGCCACAAACACTTTGTTCAGCTGATAGACGACACCGTTGCAGGCCATGAAGCAGCTGTCGATATCCTCGGTCACGATGCCCATGTTCTCTGCAACCGTATTCTTCAACGACTTGAACTTGCTCGGCACAGTACCGCGGAAGCTCACTTGCATGCAGTTGTTCAGGAACGGACGAACCACGTTGTCGGGCACGTTGCGCCAGTCGTAGCCGTATTTCTGTCCGATGGCAGCACCATCATGGTGGAGGTAGTAGTCCATCCACTCGTTGGTTGGGACAAACATGGCAGCGCCATCCTCAGCCATCGTGTAGCGGTTACCGCTGGTGTAGAGGACGTATTGGTTCCATCCGGGATCAAAGGCGAGGCCGTTGACGGTACGGCGCGTCTCCACAACCTGATTCAGGGCGTGGTTACCAGCAGTATTGAAATAACGTTTGGCAAACAGAGAGTCCTCCTTGCCATCCAGACTCTGAATCGAGAGGAAATAAGGATAGCTGTAGCGGTCGAGCAGTTCACTGAACACGCTGAACTGAGGCTTCTCTGAGATAATGTCAGCCATGTTGCTGAGGGGTTCGGGCACCTCAGTGAGGATGTGGATGTAACCATTCTGGCAGGTGATATCCTGTAGATAGGTCTTACCGTCATCCTTCGACCACTTTCCTTCGTTCAGTGCAATGGCATGACCATTGATATAACTGCGGTCAGTGGTCTTTGATGCGCCATTAGTCAGCAACTCAAGGTCGAGGTCAGTGATGTTGTTCTGCTGCATGTAATCGGGTAGGAAGTGCACCATAGGCGATGCCGTATTGTCCTTGAACAACTTGATGCTGGCTCTATCGCGTACCTCAGCCCAATAGTCGATCTGCATGCCATCAGACTCCGTGCGGACTGGATTGACCGCGGGGAAGTCGGCATTCAAGACAACCGGGATGGAGTCGGTGATGTCCATACGCGACGTACGACGCAGGCAGGCTCCCTCTGTGGGTGGGTCACCAGCTGTGTTACTGAGCAACTCGATCAGGTAGGCGCTGTTGACCATTGCTGACTTCAGCAGGTTCTTTTTCTCTGCCTTCGGCAGTTGTGTTACCGATGTGAGGCCTCGCTTCGAGAGGAAGCGCTGCCAAGCAGCATCGTCCGCCACGAAGAGCGTCATACTACCCGTACGCCGCAAGAGGTCGGGGTAGTTCGTCTCCGAGAGGTCGGGATCGTTGATGAGAGCCAAGGTCTGCGTGAACGAACCTCGACTCTCCAGCTCTTCGTAGATGCTGCTACCAAGCCATGAAGGAGTACCCGTGAGCAAGTCGTCTTGACAGGACGACAGGCTCATCGTGCCTCCGAGAAGCAGAAGAGCAGCACATGCGCAACTCGCACCTCGGGCGAGTCTCCGCTTGAGAATACTGTTTTCCATTGTTAATATAAATGTTGAATACTTGATTTCCTTTTGGTTGCAAACGTTTCGAATATACTTTTGTTAGTTAGCACGAGACTTATTGCATGCCTCTATTGAACGCCAAAATTATAACTAAATTTTAATAAACCAAAATATATTTTGCAAAATATAGTTACCTTTGTGTTGAACAACATAAAAAGAGGCCGAAAATCTCGGCCTCTTTTACAATTATTCATCTTTTTAGTGTTAAAACTACCCTAATTATTATCTTTTTCAATATTGCTCATTCTCGTTCGGGAAATCACCGCTTTTGACATCGGCTACGTACTGTCCGATGGCATCTGTCATGACATCGTAGAGATTGGCATATCGGCGCAGGAATTTGGGTGAGAATCCTTTGTTCATTCCCAGCATGTCATGAACGACGAGTACCTGTCCGTCGCAACCACCGCCAGCTCCAATACTGATGGTCGGAACCTTGATGCTCTGCGACACCTCGGTAGCCAGTGCTGCGGGGATCTTCTCCAGAACGATGGCGAAGCACCCGACCTCTGCCAAAGCCAGCGCATCCGTACGCAACTTATTGGCTTCAGCTTCCTCGCGTGCGCGCACCGCGTAGGTACCAAATTTATTAATGCTTTGGGGCGTCAGTCCCAGGTGACCCATCACGGGAATGCCGGCATCGAGGATGAGCTTCACTGCAGGAAGGATCTCTACGCCGCCTTCCAGTTTCAGGGCATCACAACCCGTCTCCTGCATGATGCGTACGGCATTACGTGCTGCATCTTGAGGATCAACCTGATAAGTACCGAACGGCATATCGCATACCACCAAAGCACGTTTCACGCCACGAACGACGCTGCGAGCATGATAAATCATCTGATCGAGTGTGATG
>CADCOX010000417.1 GCA_902803195.1 uncultured Bacteroidales bacterium | reverse complement strand
GGTGCTCCTTTGCAGGCAGCCACACGCTATTATTGGCATGTGACGGTGAGCGATAACAAGGGACAAACAGCTACGTCCAACGAGACGGCTTACTTCGAGACAGGACTGATGGACACTGGTTGGAGCAATGCCAAATGGTTGCGCGCCAGCGACAACAAGCCCGGTGAGGAGGAAGAGGAAGTTAAGGACTACATCGTAGAGGCAAAAGTGCGCATTGAGCATACGGCAGCCGGCCTCTGCTTCGCAGGACAGGACGCATCGAACTTCTACTACTGGCAGCTGAACGTCGAAGGCGACTACCCGCGCCTGCGTCCCCATGTATGGAAGGACGGTAATCCCGCCTGCTTGGACAACGTGAACCTCACGGGCAAGGTGAAGCTGAACACGACGGACGAATTCATGCTGCGTATTGAAGTAACGGACGCTTCGCGTGCGCGTACCTTTATTAATGATGTGCTGGTGGATGAGCGGACGGGTAATTTCAAATTCGGCCGCATCGGTATGCGCGAAGACCATGGCGAGCGCGATGGACGCGAAGAGATAGGCGTTTATGACGACATACGCGTGACGTCGGTCAATGGTGAAGTGCTATTCGCTGAGGACTTCAGCCAAGGTAACAGCTTCACGGGCGGCACATTGATGGACGGCAAGCTGCGCATCGTTGGGTCAACCAATGCCCATGTGCTCGTCTGGCAGAAGCAGACTAACGACGTACACTACGCCATCGACTATGACATGTACCTTGTCAAAGCCTCAGCAGCCATAATCTTTGCCCACACCTCGACCAACACCTATCACATGTGGCAAATAAACTGCAACGACAACGCCAATCCTGCCGTGCGCCACCATACATACGTCAACGGTACTCTGACATGGAATGATGCTACATTCACGCAGTTCTCCAAAAGCGATCTGCTTCGCCATAAGCGCCACTATCATATAGAGGTTGAGGGCAATACCATCAAGACCTATGTTGACGGCACACTCGTAGACACCTTCATCGACAACACTGGCACGGCCGTTAAGGGAGACGTGGGCATGCGTGTGGACAACAATGCGGGCGAGGAAGCCTACTACGACAATATCGTGGTGACCGAGTACGATGCCGCAGGCATTGGGCACGTGACTCACTCGGAAGACTTTGAGGCGCTCTCGTCGGATATGTTTTTGGACGCAGTCATCGAGGAGTTCGAAGGCAGTCGTATGTGCCATGTGAAATCGACATCGGGCGAAAAGAAAGTGATGCAGACCTCAACAGCCGGAATGCCGCGCTTCCGCAAGAGCTTTGCTATAACCAAAAAAGTTGCCTCGGCCATGCTCTTCACCAGCGGATTGGGCACCTACGACGTCTTTATGAACGGTCAGCGAGTGGGGCATCGTCAGACAGACGGCAGTATGCTCTATGAGGAACTGAAACCAGGATGGACGGACTACCGCTATCGCGTATTCTACAGTACTCACGATGTGACCTCCTTGCTCGCTGAAGGCAAGAACGCCATCAGTGCCCTTGTCACGCCAGGATGGTGGGCAGGAGGTGTCATGCACGGTGCTTATGGCTCACCCGAACTGGGCTTTATCGCCAAGCTGCTAATTACCTACGATGATGGCACGCAGGAAGTCGTAGTCAGCGACCAAACTTGGCGCTCGTCGAGAGACGGGGCCATGAAACTTGGTGACATCTATGACGGCGAGATCTATGATGCACGGTTGGCCGACAGCTGGACTACCGCCACCTACGACGACAGCCAGTGGAACGGCGTAGCTGAGAACGTGGACTTCAACGGCACTATCGATGCTTTCACAGGCGGTTACGTGACAACCCTGCCCAACCTTGTCCAACAGTTGAAGACGTCCAGCGTCTACGAGGGAAGCAAGGCCACGGGGACCACCTATGGCATGGCTAACGTCATCAGCACAAGTGAGGGCAGGGGCGCAGTGAACTTGAAGAAAGGGCAAGCCGTCGTCTTCGATTTCGGGCAGAATATAGTAGGATGGGTGAACTTCAAGGTGAAGGG
>CADCOX010000416.1 GCA_902803195.1 uncultured Bacteroidales bacterium | reverse complement strand
TCGACAGTTGCCACGTCTACGTTTGTAGAAGAATATGTAACCGTGAGGTTGTTGGGATTATCCAACTCGGGGAATACATTCTCTTCGCCAATAGTTGCTGTGAAATTAGAAGCGCTATAGCTGAGGCCAGCCTCAAGTTTCTCAACAATCTCTCCAGCCTGAACCGTCAGGTTCTTGATTTCCCAGCGGCCTGGGCTTGTTGTTGTAGCTGTATATTTAAAGCCCAGTTGAATGGTCTTGCCCGCATATTCATTAAGGTTGATCGTGCCAGCATTTGAGAAATCATTGTTGTTTACATTTTCAATATTGGGAATGGTAAGTTGGCTCCATGTACCATTAGTGCCCTCGCGCACCCAGAGGGTTATTTCCTCCGCAGCTTTCTCTGTGCTGGCGAAATAGCGTACGTTCTGTTCGAATGCCATAGAGAGCTCAGTGGCTGTAGAGGCATCAATTAATGGGCTGATGAACCAGCTTTCAATATCAGATGTGCATTTATTACCATTGGCCGTCATGCCATATTGGCTGGTTTTCCAAACTGCTTCTAAACCGCCCAAAGTGACGTTCTCGATTACAAATTTCCCTTGGGAACTGACAAGTGTTTCCTCATAAGGAAGTGTAACAGTTTCGTATGCAGGAGTTTCTTCCTTAATCGTATAAGAAGCAGAAACGACACTACTTAAATTGCCCTCAATATCGTAAGCTCGGGCATAGATAGTGGTAGCTTCGGAAATAACGATGAGGTCAGTGACTTCAGTCCAAGTTGATTGGTCAAAGGAGTATTCAATACCTTCAGCTTCATCAGGGCAAATAATTTCTACGGTAGTACCGGCTTCTACTTCACCAGCTTCAGGATTAAAGGTGGGAACGGGGACGACGATGGCCGTACCTTCCTCATAAGTAACGGTGACTGTCTTGACGTTGACGCTACCGCTCGAGGCGGCATAAGCAAGTGTAACGCTCTGAGCAGAACCCGTCCATTTGCCAGATGCATATTCGCCGATGTTGGCTGTAAATGCCTGACCTCCTGTGATATCTATGTTTGTAATGACATATCCTTCAGGAACGGAGATAGTCATAGCAGAGGCATCATCTTTATAGAAACGAAGGGTACCATCATTATCCCACCAGCGATATTTACCGCTAGAGACAAGTGTTACGTTTCCTGCCGTCCAAGTCTTATTCTCGGTGATGTACGTATTACCATCGGATGTAAGTTCAACTCCTGAACCATAATCTGAGAATTTGGCTTCAAAATTGAAGACGCCATCTTCAATAGCAAATGTCTTGGTAACATTTAATGTATAGCTAGCACTGGCATCCAGATAGTTGGTGCTGTTGCTGATTTCTGCTGTAATAATAGTGGTTCCTTGGCCGACGAGTGTAACGATGCCGTTTTCATCAACAGTGGCCGCTTTAGTATTGCTACTTGAATAGGTAACTTCGGATGCAGCGGCTGAAGGATCTACTGTCACTTGTGGAGAGGTAAAGTCCTCACCGATAGTAGCGTCATAGGAATCTTCAGGGAAAGAAAGGGTGACTTCTTCTCTAGTGTCTGCTCCACCATAGGTGTAGCTGATATTATAGCATTTAATACCCTTTGCGATGTCTGTAACAGTTACCGTAAGGACAGTTCCCGAAGCCTCTTGAGTAGAACTAACGACAACATCGTTAGAGGACGGAATAGTGCCTGAACCAACAGTTTGTTCGCCTACCTTTAAAGTGACAGTTCCGGTTGTTCCGCTAAAACCGCCAAACTTAGCACTAAAGGCTGTAATGGTTTGCTCGGAAGGCAGAGTCATGGTAAAGGTAATACTTGTTGCAGGTTTGTTCGCAGAGCCAACCTGAGAATAGGCCGTATTCTGCGTGAAAGAAGCGTCATTCGTGACGGTCGTGATGTCCCACGAATTGTTTAAATTGTCATCACCTGTAACGGAAGTCCCACTGATTTTGATGCTTCCTTCTTTGGCCCCGAAGGTAATGGTACCTGTCTCTGCCCACGCCCCTGCGATGGCGCTGACCATCATGGCGACGAGCATAAATGCTTTGAGCGCGAAGCTCTTGTGTAGAATTTGTTTCATAAGTATATAATTAGTTAATATAGAATTGTCTACAAGGCGGTAGAGCGCAGAAAAACGGGACGCTAAAGGGGCGTCCTGCGGTTGTTTGTGCCGCTTTCGGCGGCAAAGGTACATAAAAAAATGGTAGGATGTACTTTTTTTGACAATGTATTTCGTGGCGGAAGTGTTAATTTTTCTTGATGGTAGAGGTAAGGCGAGTAAGAGAGGTTAATGATTGAAAGTTAATTGAAAGGGGATGGGGAAAAGAGGAAGTGCCTATGCGTTCAGGGTCGTGTGTTCGGCGTGTATGGGCTGGTCGAGGAAGCGAGTGGCAGAAGCCGCGAAGCTGTCGGGGTGCTCTGTGGTGAGGAAACGGGCAGTGGCTCCGCGGGTGATGCTGGCTTCCATGTCAGTGTGCCGACGGAGGTAGTCGGCGAGGCTGCGGGCTACATACTCGCCCTGCGGGATGAGGTGGATGTGAGCGGGTGTGTATTGACGGATTTTGTTGATTAGTAAGGGGTAGTGGGTACAGCCGAGGATAATGGCATCGATGAGCGGGTCGCGCTGTAGGAGTTGATCGATGTATTGACGGACAAAGTAGTCGGCGCCGGGCGAGTCGGCTTCGCCGTTCTCGATGAGGGGCACCCACATCGGGCAAGCTTGACCTGTAACGACGATGTCGGGGGCAAGTTTGGCGAGTTCGAGGGTGTAGGTGTTGCTGCGGATAGTGCCCTCGGTGGCCATAACACCGATGTGTCGGGTGGTGGTGAGGGCGGGCACGGCTTCAACAGTGGGGCGTACTACGCCGAGGACGTTCTTTTTAACGGGAACATTTTTAACGGGAACGATAACGTTAGCGTTAACCTTTCCTCCTGTGCCGTTTGCGTTATTT
>CADCOX010000415.1 GCA_902803195.1 uncultured Bacteroidales bacterium | reverse complement strand
TTGCCGCCCTCTGTTTCAGCAGCTTCGTCAGAGCCGCGGAGTAAATTGCTTGCGTCCTTCATGGGAGTATCAGATGTGACGGCAAACACGTAATTACCTTGAGTAGCCTTCAATACGACACCCGTACCAGCGGGAATCACATCGCTAGCGTTGTAGGTCGTGCTGCGCTCCAACTTGTTTGTTACCGATACCGTGTAAGCTTCCATGCCCTCAGGCACTACGAGGTTCTTCGTGCCATAGTACAGCGTGCTGTAGCCGGCTGCTGAGATAGAAACGGGGATAGTCTCTGGTTCTGGAGTAGATTCAACTTTCTTATAAAGCTGAACAGCCTCTTGGCCGCTCTTATAGTAACGGAAACGAGTTTGGTTGCTTGCTTTGTTGTATCTTAATGTGACGATTTGAGTTTCAGAGACAGCCACAGCTATGACAGCATCACCATTGCTACCGAATGAAATCGAATTCGTGTACGCTGTTTCTGAATTTGTCTTAAGTTCGTTGTTATAAGATGTTGCACCAATATAATAACCGCTTGCACTCTTGATTGTCCCTTCGGTTACGTCAATGGTGAACTCAGCAGCCGTAGTCTCAGTTGTTGCTGCAATCTCATTGTTGTTAAACACTACCTCAATCGTATTGCCTGCAACATCGAGAGTTCCTAAACCACCGTTGAAAGCTACGCTACCTTCCTCGTAAACGATAAGGTATTGACCACTTGCCAAGTCGTCTGTGGATGTCACTTTCACATATTTGACATCTGTAACGGGAGTCACTTGAGCACCCTGAGAGATTGTAATGAGTTCGGAATAGACATCCCCTCCATTGCTGTCAAGGCCATGAATCTTCATGTAAGCAGTACGGGCTGCGCCTTCGTTGGCTGCGATAGTGTACTGAACATTATTCATCTCGTCAAAGATTGCATCAATCCAACTATAAGTTGTTGTGGTCGTGGCCTCAGCTGAAGTGTAGAATATAATATCTATATCATCTGTTTCCACGTTTTCGTAGGTCACAGAGAGATTACCTTCTTCACCTTCAAATGCAACTTCAATGGAAGTCGGATCAACTGAAATAAGGGGCTCAGCAATCACGCTAATATCAGTTGGGTTAGCAATCTGAGCGGTATTATTATAACAGCCAATATTGCCTGTGAGAGTGATCATGTCATTTACATCGAAGCCTGAAGGCGTTTCGTTGAAACGTATATCAATAGTATTCTCGCCTTGAGCAATAGTTACATTTTTATTGTTAATAGCCGTTACAGTTGCCTCTTCAACCTTGATGAGCCATCCTTGGTTGGAGCTGGCATTGACTTGAGCAATTGTCATAACCTCGGGAGTAACAGTGTTGCCTTCGGTGAGAACGGTTATCGTGGGAGATGTAATCTCAAGCAAACCATTGTATGTTGAGAGTGTACCGCTGACTTTTACTTCATTACCTACAGTGAGAGTTTCACCATAAACACAGATAGCCGCTGTAGCATCTTGAATGTAAGCTGTAGTACCCACACAGCTAGTAACGACACCTTTGGTGATAACATCACCCGTGCTTTGTGCGCGAGCCTCTGCGATAGTCATTGCATAATCGGGGTTCGGTGCTTGTGTAATGGTAACCTCTTTTGTTATAGCCTCGGAATTGTTATAAGAATAGGTAAGTGTGACGATAGCCTCACGTGAAGAGGCTGCATTGTTAATAGAACAAGTAAAGGGTACGTTCTCCCCAATAGTGCCGATTGTGAGCCATTCGGAAGTAGTAGTGGCTGATAAAATACCATCTGTAGTAGGATTATTAATGGTGTAACCAATTATGCCACTAGTGGTGTTGAATGCAATATCGATGTTTGATGAGGAAATGGATGGTGACGGAGCACCAGCAAATTTGTAGAACTTGAAAGTTTGTCCCTCAATATTAGAGTTGATGCTCGTGTAGCATCGCCAGTCTGCTGAATTATAAACGCCGATGTAGCGTGACGTTGCACTATTTACCAGATAACCTTCATCACTAACCGTAAACTTATTGTTGGAGTTTGTGCCGACTCTGACGCCGTTGTTGGAGTTTGTGCAGTAGAGTGAATTTTCATTGTTGCCGTAAAGATAGAATGTATAGCCATCTGTAGCGTTGCCGCCTATTGTCCATTTAATGTTGTCGCCAACAGTACTAGTAAGGTAGCTATTACTAATGGTAACGCTAACTGCTGTAGGAGCAGCGCTAGTGCCATTGTTGTTTGCTAAGGCATAGTTTCCTGTGCTATTTGTGCCAACAATAACGAACACATCGCTGGTAGTTAACTCGGAAAGGCTCGTTTCAACCCAATCGCTCTCTGCCTGAATAGGAGCGCTATTGGTGACGGTCATCTCATAGGTCGCGGATGAAGCCTCATATTGTCCTGAAACGCCAGCATAGTTAGCAGTGAATGTGACGGTACCAGCTGCAACAAGGGTTATTACACCATTGGCGTTAATGGTGGCAACGTCAGTATTATTGGAACTCCAAGTGACAGTCGCGCCACTAATAGTATTACCTTCGGCACTTACAATAGCACTTAAAGAACCTGCGGCTGTGCTTGTGTATACATCAGTATTGGTAATACCTGTTGTATTGATGGTTGTTGTGGTTGGTATTTCGGTGATTGTGCCGACTTTCTTATACAAACTTAATGCACCTCCTGTTGATGTGGAATAACAAGCAAAACCATAAGTGCCATTTCTGCGCAAATTGGCATTTACAGAATTGGCTAAATTTTGCTGATTGATAAATTCATAAGTTGAATTGCCTGTAATTGTCCATCGTATTTTTTTGTCAATTGTGGTAGTCAATTGGGCCTTGTTCGCAGCACCAGTACTTGCAGCATATTTCTCTATAGATGAATTATATAATTTGTAGTATTGTGTTTCAACATTATCCTTTGATATTGTCCATATTAAGTCTGCAGCTGGATTACTGATTACGTTATTCGTAATTGTTACTTCTGTATACTGAAGGCGGCTATTGTTGATGTATGCTTTCATTGCAGCTCCATTATAGACAATAAGGTAATCTCCTTCAGTGATTTCTCCTGAATAAAGAGCATAGTCATCTCCCCACGCACTTCCGACTGCTCCGACGAGGAGCATGACGAGTAGGGATGCTCGTAAAGTGAATTGTTGTAGAATTTGTTTCATTTCTTTTTAGTTTTATGTTATTGATGTTTTTACCTTCGGTAAAAGATGCGCGTTCGTACTGACGCCCAAATCGGGACAAAATTACATTGTTTTTGTGGAATGTCAAAAGGATTCGGACAAATTCTGCGTTTTCATCGATGTTTTCTTGACGCGAAACGGCCATTCGAGACTTTTTTGCTGGCTACTCGATGTCTATACGCTACGCGCTACACGTATATTCGTAACGCCCTTTGCGAACGCTCGCTAAGCGCTGCACGTATATACGTTAAGCCTTACACGTATATATGTAGCGGCCGGTACGTGTATACGCATCGCCCTGCACGTATATACGCTGCGTGCTGAGCGTATATACGAAAAAGGTGGACCACCATGGTGATCCACCTCTAACGTATATATGTGTAAGCCTTAAGGACCAGACGATGATGCCCCTGCAATTAGTCGCGAAGGCTGCAACGAACTGACGGGAATCCTTTTTCGTACGGTCGAGTAATGAGACTCGAATGGACGCGTAACCTGTCACAACCATCCGCGCCGCCTGCCATGATTATATGCGTAACGTTGACAGTTTGTTCTCTACTGCGAAATGCATTTCTTTTGCAGAGGCTTCTTTATTATGGACTTCCCTCGGAGATTCCCTTCTCAATAGTATCTCACACTAAACCAACAGCAGCTGCAAACCGAAGTCTGCAGCTGCTGTTGGATATGCGATGACTCAGCGTTGCTGAGTTTGTTGCGCTATTCGCTTTACTTACCGAGGATCTTGTTCACGAGCGCCGTAACGTCAGCGATGGTAGTCTTTTCATCGCCATTGACATCGGCTTTGCTGTGGTCGTATACTGGATCCGGACCTTCGTCCTTACCAAGGATGATGTTCACGAGAGCGGTAACGTCAGCGATAGTAAGCTTGCCGTCCTTGTTGACATCACCTTCGACCTCAGGAGTCTCGGAGGCTACCTTGCGGTAGATTTGGGGGAGGGAGCCTGTGCTGGAGGTCTCTGCATAGCATGAGAACAGAGGAGCACCATTGTTGGGGTTGAAACGGAGGTTATTACGCGTATTATTGCCTTGGAAGAGGATTGTAGCATTGTTTTCGCTGATGCTGATAGCGGCTTTGGCGTTGTTATCAGCCTCAGCCTCTGTCTTCAGGTGGTTGGCAGAACTACTAGCAGCATAGAGGTAACCATTGCCGACATTGAAATACCATGCACCTTCCTCGCCTTCAAGCGTAATCTGCTGAATAGAACTACCAGGTGTGATGGTACCATCTTCGTTGACTTCCACCTCATTAGCGGCACGATTGTTGTTGTTTTGAGTTGTGCTGAGTGCCATTTGGTAATGGGTCGTTACTTCGTCTTTAGTGATGTCACCCACGAAAGCTATGACAATAATGTCGCCATCCGCGAGGGTGGATGCATCGGTAACCAATTCGTACTTGTCGGTACCTGCGACTTCCTGATCTTTGACGACGAGAAGATAGCTTGCACTTCCAGCCTTATAAGTGTCGTCTTCCTCAGAAGTGGCCTTAATGGTAGTCTGTCCGGCAGCTAAGAGGGTGATATTGCCTTCTTCGTCGACAGTTGCCACGTCTACGTTTGTAGAAGAATATGTAACCGTGAGGTTGTTGGGATTATCCAACTCGGGGAATACATTCTCTTCG
>CADCOX010000414.1 GCA_902803195.1 uncultured Bacteroidales bacterium | reverse complement strand
CAGCCTCATGCCGCAGGTTTTGTGACTGTGGACGCTGTCTACTTCTGCTCAGAGAGTGAATTTCTCTATCCCGATCCTCAGGAGATGGAGGCAGCACGCGAGAACTTATTGACCATGTACACGCGCTACAGTAAGTACACAGGAACCTTCACTCCCGGCACCGAATATGGCCAATACCCCGAGGACCTCTACAATGCATTCCTGAATGCACTCGAAGCCGCTCTCATCCTCGATGACGCCAGCCAGAACTTTGGCTACGACCTGAGCATAGACCAGGTCAATGCCCTCTCGCACAATATCGTTGATACCTATATGGCTCTGGCCGCCGCTCAGCGACTCTATCAGCCCACCAACGGCTACTACCGCTTCATCTGTGCCCGCCAGTTCTACAGCGAGACCGAAGAAGGTGATGTCACCCTCTATACCAAAGCGCTCTACAGCAAGGCTACGGGCGAGAATGGGTGGAAGAATGTCGATCGCGAGGATCCCACCCTCCTCTGGACGCTCGAATTGCAACCAGATAATACTTATCTCCTAAGGAATCCCAGCAATGGCCTTGTCTTCAGCACGCCCGAGAATTGCACGGCCGATATCCGCTACATCGCCATTGATCCTATCTCCAAGCAGGACGGTTCCTACTTTACCACATGGGAACTGAGCACCGAGGAGGACTTTGTCATGTTCAATTTCCGTTTCAGCAATGAGAAAGCCAATGACTACAAATACATCCACATGAACTGGCACAACCAAGGGCAGGGATGGGAAGGCCCCATCACCGTTTGGTGCAATACGACCTCCGACAGCGGTGCCAGCGAGTGGTATCTTGAGCCCGTAGATGCTGCAGAGGCTGAGCGCCTGCTCGATGCTACGGCCTATGTCCAGGATTTCTACAACATGCTTTCCGACGCCAAGGCCAAGGTGGAGATAGCTGACGACATGACCAAAACGAAGCTCATCACTGAGGCTGGCCAGTTCAGCAGCCCCTTCAGCCAGAACGATCTTGGTGACAAGGATGGCGGCAATCTATCCGATGGAGTCCTGATTGATGGACGGGTCGACAACTACTGGCATACTGTATGGACTGGAGGTAATGCCGACAATGGTTCCCACTACCTCCAAGTCGAGTTCCCCGAGGAAGTCAAGGGTGACATCCTCTTAGAGTTCTCGCGTCGTCAGAACATCGAGAGCGACCACGTCACCCAATGGGGTGTCTATGGTACCAACTCACCCAACATCGACAAGGCTGGTTGTGACCTCATCGCTACTCTCGACACCCCTTATGGCAAGTCGGGCGAGAGCCGTAGCGCCACCTTCACGATTCCTGAAGGCGAGGGCTATATGTATCTCCGTTTCTATGCTGAAGCCACCACCAGCAATCGCGGTTACTTCCATGTGAGTGAGTTCCAACTCTATTCGATGGCCGAGAATCCAACCAATCAGGCCTCTCAGCTCGGCGATGTCTACACCAATATGGTTGCAGCCATCGAATCGGCCGATAAGGTTGATCCCAGTGCCGTCACACGTGCTGATTACGCTGCATTCAAGGAGGTCTACGATGCGTTCATCGCTCGCTTCGTCGACCCGACTCCGTTGCGCAAGGCCATTGATGCAGCCGAACCTGCCACCGAACTTCTTGTTGCTGGCGACAACCCGGGCGAGTGGGCTCAGTCTACTATCGATGCCATCACCAAGGACATCGAGGATGCCAAGGCTTATGATGCCGGCGGCAAGTACACGCAGACTGAGAGCGAAGCCTTCCTGGCAGCTCTCGGCGAGGCTGGCTCCAACTTCATGGCAAGAGCCAATAAAGTAGATCCTGCAAAGTTCTATGCCATCCGCTTCGCCAACGAGGACCTCTACATCGACAACAATTGGGATATGGGCAACGTACTCGATTCGGGCTGGGGCTCGCTCTTCGACAACTACCTCTGCCCCGCCAACTCCCAGTCGCTGACGCTCCTCTCGGCCGAAGAGGTCCGTCAGGACTCCTGCCTCTTTTTCACTAATGAGAAGTCAGGCGATATCGCCTTCCGTTTCATTCCTGTCGGCGACGATTCCTACATGATTCAGCATGCCGCCACGGGCCTTTACATCCAAGCTCGTAATTACAATGGCTGGACACGCCTTTCGCTCAATCCCTCGCTCTTTAAGGTGTCGGCCATAGGTTATGGCGAAAACACCATTCATGGCGCCAACTATGCTGGCGACGACCTCGCCTACCTTCATGCTCAGCTTCGCGACCATCGCTTGGTCACTTGGCAGGACCATCATGTCGGTTCCAACTCAGGCTTGATGATTGAGGAGGTCAAAGATTTCGATGCAGAAGTGGGCACGCCCATCTTCAGTTATGTCGACGGTGATGTCATCCCGATGTGCTATCCGCTCTCTATCGGCACCAGTGCAGGTGCTCTCTATACCGTGGCCGGTACCGCCACAGTAGGCGATAAGGTTTGTGTAGCCCTCAACAAGGTGGAAAAGGCCGAGGCAGGACAGCCCGTTCTCTTTGTGGCCGATGGCGACTACGTTCAGGCAGAGGATGGCATTGCTCCTGCCCTCAAGACGATGACGCTCACCGTGGGTACTGAACTTGCTGCTGAGCCAATGGCTGGTCCGTTGGTCGGCAACTACGAACCTGTGAAGATTGAAGGCGAGGCCGTCGTCTTCAGACAGGGTGGTGCTGAGACCGTCACCGAGGAGACGGCAAGCCTCTACTACAACCAGGCTTATCTGCTTCCAGGCACTATCGCTCCTGATGCTATCGAGTCCTACAGTCTCCTCATCGAGATTGATGGTGAACTCACCGGCATCAACGCCACCTTGGCTCGTGTGGCAGAGCCCGGCAATCTCTACAATGCTGCCGGTCAACTCCTCCGCAAGGGTGCTACCCTCAGCGATGTCCAATCTCTTGGCCGTGGCGTTTACATCCTCAATGGCACGAAGGTGATGGTGAAGTGATATTCACTTCTCCCACGTCATACCCTCTCCAAGGTCCGTCCTCTCTGTAGGGCGGACCTCTCTTTTTGTCGCCTCCATCATCTCCCTATTCCCCATTCCTCTTGCCCTTTCGGCATCCTTTCCTTTCGCTTCCCATCGCTTGAAGAGCCAGACTTACGCTGTCGGAAAGTCCTTTCCGCCCCCGTTCGCATTGTCAAATAGTCTGAATAGCTGACTTTTTGGCCGTTTCGTCCTCTCTCGCACACCTTTTGCCGCTGCCAAGGTAGACAATAAAAACAAATAAAACATCATCACCATGAATTTCGACAAGTTTACCATCAAAGCGCAAGAGACCATACAAGAGGCCGTGCGCATCGCCGAGGCCCGCCGTCAGCAGGCCATCGAGCCCGAGCACCTGTTGGCTGCCATCCTGAAGAACGGCGAACAGGTCACTCAGTTCCTGTTCCGTAAGCTGTCGGTCAACGCCCAAGCCGTCAGCCAAGCTCTCGAAGCTCAGTTGCAGAGCCTGCCCCGCGTCGAGGGGGGCGATCCTTACCTCGCGCGTGAAACCAATACAATACTCACTCGTGCAGAGGAATTGGCTGCCAAGCAGGGCGATGAGTTTGTCACCATCGAACTCCTTCTGCTCGCCGTCGTAGGCAGCAACTCCACCGCTGCACGAATCCTGAAGGATGCTGGCGTGAACGAGAAAGACCTCACGGCAGCCATCCGTGAACTGCGAGGTGGCCAACAGGTGAAGTCGCAGTCCAGCGAGGATACTTATCAGAGCCTGTCCAAATATGCCCGCAATCTTATTGAAGAAGCGAGGGCGGGCCGACTCGACCCGGTCATAGGGCGCGATGACGAGATCCGACGTGTCCTTCAGATTCTCTCGCGCCGCACCAAGAACAATCCTATCCTCATCGGTGAGCCGGGCACGGGTAAGACGGCCATCGTCGAAGGCCTTGCCCACCGCATCCTCCGCGGCGATGTGCCTGAGAACCTGCGCGAGAAACAACTTTTCTCGCTTGACATGGGCGCACTCATCGCAGGCGCCAAGTACAAAGGCGAGTTTGAGGAGCGACTCAAGAGCGTCATCAACGAGGTGACGAAGTCCGACGGGCGAATCATCCTTTTCATCGACGAGATCCATACGCTCGTAGGCGCCGGCAAGAGTGAAGGCGCCATGGACGCTGCCAACATCCTGAAGCCTGCCCTCGCACGAGGAGAACTGCGTGCGATTGGTGCTACGACCCTCGATGAGTATCAGAAGTACTTCGAGAAGGACAAGGCCCTCGAGCGACGCTTCCAGAGTGTAATGGTCGACGAGCCGGGCACGCTCGAGAGCATCAGCATCCTCCGCGGTCTGAAGGAGCGTTACGAGAACCACCACCGCGTGCGTATTCAGGACGATGCCATCATCGCGGCTGTCGAGCTCTCGCATCGCTACATCACCGACCGCTTTCTCCCGGATAAAGCCATCGACCTGATGGACGAGGCTGCCGCCAAGCTCCGCATGGAGCGCGATAGCGTACCTGAGGAGTTGGACGAGATCACCCGCCGACTCAAGCAGCTCGAGATTGAGCGCGAAGCCATCAAGCGCGAGGCCGAAAGTTCGGCGGGCAGCGACTCTGTTGCAGCTACCAAGCTCCAGGACCTCAACAAGCAGATTGCCGACCTCCGCGAGCAAGAGCAGCAGATGCGCGCCAAGTGGGAGGGCGAGAAAGGGCTCCTCGCCAAGATACAGGCCGACAAGCAGCAGATGGAACAGCTCAAGTTCGAGGCCGACCGCGCTGAGCGCGAAGGCGACTTCGCCCATGTGGCCGAGATCCGCTATGGACGTCTCCAGAGCCTCGAGGCGGATATCCAGAGAATCCAGGAGCAGCTACGTTCGGCTCAGGGCACGGAGGCCATGGTCAAGGAGGAAGTGACAGCCGATGATATCGCCGAGGTCGTCAGCCGTTGGACGGGCATTCCCGTCTCCAAGATGCTACAGTCCGAGCGCGAGAAACTCCTCCACCTCGAGGAGGAGCTCCACCGCCGTGTCATCGGTCAGGACGAGGCCATACGCGCCGTGGCCGATGCCGTGCGCCGCAGCCGTGCTGGTCTGCAAGACCCAAAGCGGCCTATCGGCTCATTCATCTTCCTCGGCACCACGGGTGTCGGCAAGACTGAGCTGGCCAAGGCGCTCGCTGAATTCCTCTTCGACGACGAGAGCATGATGACCCGTATTGACATGTCGGAGTATCAGGAGAAGCACAGCGTCAGCCGCCTCATCGGTGCCCCTCCAGGATACGTAGGTTACGACGAGGGCGGACAGCTCACCGAGGCCGTGCGACGCAAGCCTTACTCCGT
>CADCOX010000413.1 GCA_902803195.1 uncultured Bacteroidales bacterium | reverse complement strand
CGGCTTTGCCGCTTCGCCTTTAGTGCGAAGAACCTTACTACCTTAGAACTTATAACCTAAGAAGTTGAGTATATGCGAAACTTCAATCATTTATTATTCTAAACTGCCCGACTGCCCGATAGAGCACACATCGTTTCGGTACAGGTCAGCGCAACACCTTGACCACCCGGCCATCGGCCTGACGTACGATGTTGATGCCACGTGCGAGGCGATTGACAACACGTCCATCGAGGGTGTAGATGGATGTCGGTTGGCTGCCATGTCGGCTGTCATCAGCGAGATCGTCGATGGCAACCTCATCACCTCCGAGGTAGTAGAGGTGTACGTTGTCGAAGTAGATCCAGGAGTTGGGATAGGTCGCATTTTTCTGGAAGCCAATCTTCACAGGCTTTTCGCCATCGGTGCTGACGCTGAAGTTGACGGTGACATCGTTGTAGCGTCCGCCATCGAAGAAGGACTGCACCTGAGCACCTGAGTTGGGGGCTACGATGACGTGATTGGTCAGCACGCGTCCGTTGAGGGTGTAGGTATTGCCGTTGAGCCCGAGCTCAGTAGCCTCCTCGGGTGAAGGACAGGTCTGAGTCTCGTCGAGCCAGAAGTAGACGGGCACGGAGTCGTTGTCGGCAAAGAGGAAGGCATCGACGATGGGCGCATCGCCATTGGCCAGAGCGGACGTACAGGACGTCTCGTCGTTGAAGCGGTAGAGGGCATCGGCGGTGAGGCGGTAGGCACCATTGCGGAGGAGGAAGACCTCCTGCGAAAGGGTCGCCACGCCTGTGTGCCAAGCTTCGTAGCCACCATTGTTGGACTGGACGTTACCCGTCTGACTACTCAGATAGAGTTCCCATCCCTTAGGTGCGGTGCGGTTGGCCGTCGTGCCGTTGGAGAAGTCAGCGTTCTCGACGAGGAGCGTGATGTCGTAGGGCTCATCGGGCGTAGCGCCGTCGAGGAGGGTATTGGAGAGGATGTAGCGAGCGTAGTCTTTCTTGAGCTCGACAATCCACTCTTCGACCTTCTCGTTGCTCTCGAAGGCCTCATCCTTGACGGCATTGTCAATCTGACCGAGCAGCGTCAGGAGAGCGGTATCGGTGAAGTCGCCTTCGAGTTCAGCAATCTTGATGGAATAGTCCTGTGCTTGGCTGACAATCTCCTGCACGAGAGGCAGCGACTTGCCTGCATAGTCGAGGGCATCGGTGAGGGCTGAGAGGGCCTGGTTCTTGGTCTCGATGTCAGAAGCTGCGAGGGCCTTATTACCGAGTTCACAAGCATCGGCCAGCTTCTTTTCGGCTGCTACGACGCCGCCCGTGTTGGCATCCTGTGCCTGCTCCATGAGCTGCACGATTTCCTCGTCGAGGGCATCGCCACTCATGCCGTGGTAGAACAGCTTGAAGCCATGCCAGATGACCCAATGCTCAGCAGGAAGGCTCTCCGTGCCGACGACTCCGATGCGGAGCGTACCGCCATCCGTGGCGACTACGCCAGCGACTTCGACGTCGGTCTTGGCACCGAGCTCTGCGAATTTATCGAACGTAAAGATCTCATAGGCACTCTGTTGCTGGTTGGGAACGTAGATGGTGGTGCCATCCTCGGTCTCGATGGCAGCAGAGCCAGTGGGATAGTTCTCGGTGAGGGCGAGCTCGGCTACGTTGCAGAGTTTGGCGTGGTTGTTGCCCGCGTAGACGTAGGCATACTCGGCCGTAGCGTCGAAGGTGTCGTTCTTCCAGTTGGTGTAGTTGTCGGCATTGTTACCGATGCGCACGAAGGCTCGCGTCTGGATGGAGTACTTACCCTTTGGCAAGTTGGCCAGGTCGCGATAGATGTGGAAGGGCCTGACATCCCACACCTCAGCCGTGCTGTAGTTGGTCTTGAAGTTGCCCGTACCCGTTTCGTTCATCCAGACAGGGTTGTTGGCGGGATAGCCACCTGCGAAGGCGGTCTGCGCCTCGCCGTAGGCATAGCTCATGTCATCGAAGAGAATGCTGATTTCGAGGGGCTCCTTGGCTTCGGCGCCAGCAGCAGCCAGTTGGTCGAAGATCTGCTTGATGCCTGCCTTGAGGAAGTCGTTGTAGCCCTCGATGTCGGCTGCAATCTGCTCGGCCGAGAGCGAACGCTCCTCGTAGGCGGCAGCGAAGTCATCAAGTTTCTGTCCGAGTTGCTCAGCAAGCGGTGCATAGACGTCGGCAGCATAGTGCTCAAGGTCGACGTTCATCTGCTCGATGAAGGCCTGCGCCTTCTTATAGGCTTCGATGCTGGCGAGCAGGTTGAGGCGAGCCTCATGAAGTTTGTTGTAGGCAGCGGTGTACTGCGCGTCCTTGCTCTCGTCGGAAGCGGCATCTGCGAGGACCTTGGCCTCGGCCAGCGCACTCTTGAGGGCATCGGCTGCAGCCTGTTGAGCTTCGAAATCAGTCTTGAGCAGTTTCTCGACCGTACCTACCTCAGCTGTGAGGCCTACGTAGGAGGGCAGAGCCTGACTGGGACCGGCCATGAAGAACTTGAAGTTGTCGGCAGCGACCCAAGTGAGATTGGTGTCGTCGAACATCAGGCCGACGTTGATGCTCTCGACGTCCTGGATGTCGAACTCGAACTTGAAGTGAGCCGGCACGCGAACGAGGTTGCCATCCTCATCGTCCATCTCGATGTCGCAGAGCGTCTCGGGGCTGTGGTTGACGACATTGCCATCGGTGTAATAGAGGTAGGCGCCTTTGTACTCTTCGGGCGAAACATAGTCATCGCTGCTCTCGGACGAGGTGTTGCGTGCGATGCCGTCGCACTCAAGGACGTAGTGACCAGAGGGCAGACCGGTGATGGTCTGATAGATGAATCCGTCACCCAGGATGGCTGGTGCGGGACGCCATGCTTCGATGAACTGTTCGATGCGGATGCCATCACGTGTGTTCTCGTAGACGTTATTTGCTTGGAAGCCTTGGTTCTGGCCAATGCCCTCGGTGAGCACCCATCCATTCGTGTTACCCGTGGAGAAATCGGGATTGGTGAGCAAGTACTTAGTCAGGTCGATGGGGTTGTCGGCCTTGGAGTTCTTGACGCCATAGGCCAGGATGGCAGCACGCACGAGTGGACGGAGTTCATCGATGGCTGCATTGATGTCTTCAACCGTCGAAGCATCGTTGTTGTAGACGGCTCCAGCTGCCGAGGTGTCGGCGCCATAGCGCGTAGCATCGAGGAGCATGTCATAGAGGCGGAGGCGTGCGGAATAGACCCTGAAGGCAGCGCCGTAGACCTCAAAGTCATCGAGGTTGACACTCTCGACGGGGATGAACTCCCAGTCGATGAACTTGCTGTCGGCAGGATAGTCGAAGAGGACGGGATCGCCTGGGACTTCGCCACCAGCATACTCGTCGCCGTCGACATTGAAGTTGTTCAGCCCGGGAGCCGACTGGATGTGATAGTAGCCGTGGTCATTCTTGGTAATCTTGAAGTACCAACAAGCCTGATTGCGACGGTCGACCTGTCCCGTAGCGGGTCCACCAGCGGCGTACTCGCGGAAGAGGTATTTGTCGGTCACCGCATAGTCGGAACGCATTGTGCCGTTGGGTTGCGGACCGTTGAAGTAGAACGTGCCGTTGAGGCGCATCTTGTAGCAGTCAGGGTAGGTCTCTTGCTCGGCTTCGTCGAGGGCTTCGACCATAATCTGGACGTAGGGCACGCCGTCTTCGGACAGACTGATGCGCGTGGCCCAGAGGTTAGCCGCCGTGAGGTACTGAGCGGCACCGACGTTGCGAATGTAATAGGCCGAACCAGCCTCTACATCAGAGCCTGTTACGGTAGGCTCGACGGGAGCTACGGGTGCTACCCACGACTGAGCCATCGCAGTCAGCGTGAGGCAGAGGAGTCCCATCACAGTAAGTAATCGTTGTCTCATGATGTTGAAATTAGTTAGTTGATAGTTTGTTGGTTGTGTCAGTTAGTGAAGCCTCTCGTATAGGCCCATATGCCCGAAAAGGCATCACAAAAGTAGGCACAAACGCAAACGGTCGTCAAGAAAATAACGACTTTCCATAGGATAATAAGAACAAGTTAAACGAAATTGTCCTATCAGCAATCAGCCGATAGGACAAAAACAACAATCCTTAGCACAAGACCGACGTCAGAAATGACTTGTGCGGTACTGCTGCGGTGTCGTGCCTATGTGTTTTTTGAAAAGGCGGTTGAAATAGGAGAAATCCTCATACCCGAGCGCATCGGCAATCATCTTGACTGGTTGGTCGGTGGTGATGAGCGAGAACTGCGCACGCTCCAGGAGCAGGCGCGTGATGAACACGTTCGGCGTCTCGCCCGTGGCCTTCTTGAACTCACGAATGAAATGGCCTTTCGACATGCAAGCCTGTCCGGCGAGGTCGTCGATGTCGAGGCGGCAGCTGACGTTGCGACGGATGTAGGTCAGCACCTTGTGGATGCGGCTGTCCTCGACCTGCGTCTTGGGCGTGGCGAACTTCAGGAAGCGCGACATCAGGATGAAGACGATGCCTCGCGATTCGACCTTGTCACAGAACGGGCGTTGCAGATTCTTCTTATAGTTGTCGATGAGCGTCTGATGGTTGTCGTAGGAGTTGGGATTGGACTCGGGCACCTTCAAGAACGGGTTGACATAGTAGAGCCGCTTGAAGAGCTCGAGGTCCATGGGCTCGGCTTTCACCTCAACAGGGAAGTCGTACTCGTCGAGTATGCTGGTGCCATTGTGCAAGTCCTCGAACACATGTATATAATAATGTGTAAAGAGCGAGTCGCAGATGTCACTATGGCGCGTGAAGGCAGGAATGAAATAGAGATGACCAGGGCGCAGCTTGTAGGTGCCCGACGGCATCACCACTTCTGCCCCACCCTCGGTGACGTAATAGAGTCGCGAAAAAGGGCTGCAGACATCCTTCCAGTTCCAGTCGCCGTCGTGACGGCAGATGCCCACATTGAGCATGAACAGATGCAATTGGTCTATTGAAAAATTCATCTTGATTGTTAGTTAGTTCATGCAAAGATAGGGATTTTATAGAAAACGGCATCAACCTCGCGTCAATTTTTTTACACTTCAGGTTCTTTTTTTTACATCATAAGCCTTTTATTCGTTCCCTCGGCCATAATTTGCGCATATAATGCTATTGAATGACACCATTTTTTCGTCATACCGCCGTTTTTTCGCTACCTTTGACCCCGCAAAGCCATTTATCAAGCACAGGAATCATGAAAACGAACCGACTAACTACATCGCTCCGCCTGATGATCACGATGCTCGGCCGAGAATACCACATCGTCAGGAACGTTCATGGGAGCGAGACTTATGACTTACTGGGGCGTCAGCAATCTGACGGCCTCAGCCATGGGCTAAACATCATTAAAGAGAGCTATGCCAAAGGTCGAACAGCCCATAAGGTTTATATGCGATAACCACCCACCAATATCTGACACCAATATGCGAAGACTATTATCCATTTTCATCCTTTCACTTACCGCCGTCTGCGCCACAGCACAGGACAGCAGCCTCAGCCGCCACGACTTCTTCTACGCAGGACAAAGTAAGCGCATGCGCATGTTCATCGTCAAGGACGGCCAAGTGAGTTGGGCCTACGAGAATAAGAGTTGGCGCGGCGAGATTAGTGATGCCATCCTGCTCACCGACGGCCATATTCTGATGGCTCATCAGTACGGCATCGCCGAGGTGACGCAGGACGACCGCGTCATCTGGCACTACGACGCCCCCACCGGCACCGAGATCCACACTATCCAACCCATCGGGCGACAGCACGTGGTGTTCGTGCAGAACGGACATCCCGCGAAGGCTGTCATCATGGAGATTCCTTCAATGTCCATCGTCCGTGAATTCGAATTGCCATGCAATGAGACGGGTTCGGTACATGGTCAGTTCCGTAACGCACGCCTCAGCCGACGCGGCACGCTACTCGTAGCCAATATGGGACAGAACTTTGTTAGCGAATATGCCGCCAACGGCGTTGAACTCGCCCGTTGGGAAGCGCCTCGCGCATGGTCGGTCACCGAGACACCCGACGAGCACCTCCTCATCGTGGGAGGACGTGGCCATATCTGGGAGATGACACGCGGGGGCGAGGTCGTATGGGAGACCGAAACGGCGCCCCTCGGAGTGACGTCACCCCAAAAGATGGTGCGCCTGCGCAACGGGAACGCCATCATCAACAATTGGTACAACGAATGGAACAAGACGCCGATGGACACGCTCAACGCCCCGGTGCAGGCCATCGAACTCGACCCACAAGGGCAGGTCGTATGGCAACTGCGTTCGTGGCAGCATCCCGACTTAGGCCCCGCTACCACCATCCAACCGCTGAATCAAGCCGTGAACCGCGACCGCCTGTTCTTTGGAGAGTTCAATGGTCGAACGCCCAAACTGTTCGTAAAGCCCAACGAGCCGCTCGGCATCGGACGGGGGATTCACCCTGGGCGCGTGGCTTGGATTCACGCTCCTGGCGTAGCCCGATGGGACGGGCTGACTGGTTTGTGGGTCGAAGACCGCTGGAACAGCCAGCCCAAAGCTGATGCAATGGTGCGAGAGGCCATCGTCCAACTCACAGGCGAACTGACACCCGAGAAGGCATGGCGAGCACTCTTCCGCAGTTTCAACCGCACACATGGACGGGGCAACAGAGGCTATAAACGCGGCGAACAGATTGCCGTGAAACTCAACCTTAACAATGCCCTTACCCACCACGATACCATCGAACTGAACTCCTCGCCATTCATCACGCTGGCGTTGGTCCGCTCGTTGGTCCACGATGGCGGTGTCCGCCAGCAGGACATCATCCTCTGCGAGCCCAGCCGCGCCATCACAGACAGCATCTACAACAAGGTCCATCGTGAATTTCCAGCCGTCGTATTCATCGACCACATCGGCGGCGACGGCCGCCAGCGCTGCGACTACTACCCCGATCAGATTACCTACTCGGCCGAGAACGGAGCTATGGCACGAGGGCTGGCACGTTGCATCGTCGATGCTACCTACGTCATCAACAGCGCCCTTCTGAAAACCCATAAGGGGCCAGGCGTGACGCTGACAGGCAAAAACTGGTACGGCGCCACTGACATCCACCTCATCTGGCGGCAGAACGCCCACGAACATGTGAGCCCTGACAAGCGCAATGGCCGTCCCGCCTACAAAACCTTCGTCGACTTCATGGCACACAAAGATCTCGGGCAGAAGACACTTCTCTTCCTCATTGATGCCACCTATGGTTCGCGCGATGTCAACGGAGCGCCAGCGCCCAGATGGGCACAGGCGCCCTTCCTTGGCGACTGGCCCTGCTCGATTATCGCATCTCAGGACGAACTGGCCTGCGATGCTGTGGGCATGGACCTCATCATCAGTGAGTGGCCGGAGTTCGAGAACCTAAACTATTGCGATGAATACCTTCGCGAAGCGGCCATGATTCCCAACGTCCCCAGCGGTACCATCTACAAGCAGCAAGGCAAGGTTCTTACAGAGCCTCTCGGACTGTTCGAGCACTGGAACAACCGCGAGCAACGCCAATATACCAAGCTTGACTTGCGCTATAAGAAAATCGAAGAAGAGTGAATAACAATTCTACCTTATGAAGTTCAAGAGTTTACGCATATTACAGGCAACCATCGCGCTCATCTTGAGTTGCCATGCCATCGCCGAAGATGCCTTTCAAGGCATCCTCCCTGTCACCGACCCCAAGATGAGCATGAGCCTCAACGGCACTTGGCAGCTGAAGGTTCAAGAAGGCATTGCTCCATCCAAGGCGGTGCCTGAGGCCGATGCCTCATGGCGGCCAATACCCGTTCCCGGCTGTTGGGAGGCCTATGGTTTCTGTCCGCCAAGCTACGACAGCGCCCTCCCTTTGACTGGCTACTATCGTACCGCTTTCGCCATCCCATCGCAATGGAAGGGGCAACGCATCGTTCTCCGTCTGGACGGCGTTCTCTATGCCTACGACCTTTGGCTCAACGGTAAACATGTAGGCGAGTGGCACTCTGCCTACAACAGCGCACTCTTCGACCTCACGCCCTTCATCGACAAGCGAGTCAAACAGCAGCAACTGGCTCTGCGCGTCATCACACAGCACATTAGTAGCGACTTCGACTACAACGACGACTGGGCTCCCTGCGGCATCTTCCGAGACGTGACACTCTTCGCCGTGCCCGACATCCATCTCGCCGACCTCACCATCACGACGAAGATGAATGGCGACGTGGAGGTGAACACGCTCGTAGCCCATGCCGACAAGCATACCATCGTGGAACATACCATCAAACCATTAGGGCTCAAAGCTGAGGGGCTGCAAGCTCATCTGCACGTCGACAGCCCCCACCTCTGGACCGCCGAGACGCCCTATCTCTACACCCTCCACACACGCCTCATCCGCAAGGGCAAGGAACTACAACACTTCCGCCACCGTTTTGGCATCCGCGAAGTCAGCGTTGACGGCAAGATCCTGAAGCTCAACGGGCAGCCCATCAAACTCCGCGGCGTCACATCCCATGCCACTGATCCACGCACCGTCAAAGTCATCGGCGACAGCCTCACGTTGAAGGACATGCGCCTCATGAAAGCCGCATCGGTCAACTACATCCGCACCTCTCACTATCCTCGCGAACCACGTTTCTACGAGCTGGCTGACTCGCTCGGTTTCTACGTCATAGACGAGGTTCCTTTCGGCTATGGCGATAAGCATCTCTCTGACACTACGTTCTACGCTGAACTCCATCAGCGTGCACAGGCTACCATCCGCCGCGACAAGAACCACCCCTGCGTACTCATCTGGAGTCTGGGCAACGAGAATCCGCTCACCGACATCTGCCTGCGCTTGGGTCATGAAGTCAAGCGAGAGTTCGATGCCACACGCCCCATCTGCTACCCGCAGATCGGAAGCTATTTCCGCCGTTTCGACTTCAAGTTCCCCGACGTAGCCGACATCTATGCGCCCCACTACCCCACCGTGGGTCAGATCGGCGGGTTCTACCAACGCAGTGATCGACCCGTCGTCTTCACTGAGTACTGCCATACATTGGGCATCTCCTTCGAGGACCATGACCGTCAATGGCAGATCATTGAGCGCACACCCTGGCTCGCTGGCGGAAGCGTATGGGAATGGGTTGACCAAGGAATGCCGTTCCACGAAGAGCGCGCTGATGCCTACGGATACGAGGAGCGCGTATTCACCTCGCCCCACGGAGGTTTCATGATGGCAGGTAACAAGGGGACCGACGGACTACTGTATGCCGACCGGACGCCCCTACCGAATTACTATGAACTACAGCACAACTACGCCCGTGCCTTCATCACCGACAGCATCCTCCATGCCTATTCGAACACCAACGCGGTTGCGGCTATCGATCTCAACATCTGCAATCGTTACGACTTCATTGACCTCAAGGACAATGTCACTTTCCATTGGACACTGACTGCCGACCGCGACACGCTGGCCACTGGAGCCTTCTCGCCCGCCTGCCCACCGCGTAAGCAGACTACCTATACGCTCTCTCTGCCTGTCAAGCCCGACACTGCACGCATCGGCCTGCTCAACATCGACGTCAGTGATGCTACAGGACTCGTATTCCTTCGCCAAGCCTTACCCATCGAGCCGCAGCCCTTGCAGCCACGGCTCTCATCCGTTTTCAGCCATCCCTCCACTGATCCTCTCGCTCTCCTGCAAGAGGGTTTCCTTGTGCGGGCAGGGCGCAAGGCGACCATGGCCGAACGCCTGAAAGTAGGCGACAAACGGCTCGAACGCTACCTCCTGCGACTCGACCCTGATGGTCGCCATGCCGCCACCATTGCGACCGACATCCACACATCCTCCGCCGCTCATGCCACCTACGTCACCTTCGACCTAACCCCCGACAGTTCCGATACTTTCCTTTCCGAACTCGGTCTGGCCTTCCTACTTCCCCCAGCCATTGACCGCGTCAGGTGGATAGGCCAAGGACCGTTCCCCTCCTACCCCGGTCGCTACCGCGCCAACCGCTACGGTTTCTGGGCTATGCGCCAAGGCGATTTCTACTTCGAGGGCAACCGCCGAGGCGTCGATGCGGCCCTCTTTACGGACGTCGAGGGCAATGGCTTGCTTCTTGTCTGCAGGCAGGGCGATGTCAACTTCGAGCAGACCGACCGAGGCATCGTGGTGACCTGCAATGCCGCTGTAGCCGGACAAGGACCTAAGTTTGCGCGCACGGCCTATCCTGTCACGGCAAGCGAAATCGGAACAGTTCATGGTGATTTCTACCTCTACCGCGTCGAAGCCAAGGCTGTCCCTCAACTCTTGCAAACCCTCTTTGGCAATGCTGAAGACGTTCCACTGCCTCATCACCCATTCTTCACGCAATATGACACCTATCTGATGCGCTTCGCTGACATCGTACAATAGCGCAAGAGCACTCCTTATCTCCTCAATTTTCAAAAAAAGCCTTCGTTTTCGTCGGCGTTAACGTTTTTATTCCTACCTTTGCGGCGCAAAACAACGAAAGGAAGCCAACGTCATGAAGGATTTAAGCAACAAACGTGTGGCGGCGCTGCTCTCGGGCGG
>CADCOX010000412.1 GCA_902803195.1 uncultured Bacteroidales bacterium | reverse complement strand
CTTACAGGTTTTTAGGTGAGAATAGCTATCATATAGACAGAAGAAACATATTTCAACTTATCGCTCGGCTTTGCCGCTTCGCCTTTAGTGCGAAGAACCTCATAACCTCATAACCTTATAACCTCATAACCTCATAACCTCATAACCTTATAACCTTATAACCTCATAACCTCATAAGTTGAGCATATGCGAAACTCGAAATATATGAACTTGCACCTTGCTTCCACTATTTGCTTCAAAACACCATTGAATAAATTGGTAACCAGTGGTTTACACTTGTGGAGGCTATTCAAATAGCTTCCACTCAGTCTCCATAGAATCATTTGTTCTCAAGCGGTGGAAGCGGAGTGGAGGTAAAATGAATAGCCTCCACGCTTATCAATTAGTTAATATACAATTAATTAAGTGATAAAATTCAGTAAGGAGTGGAAGCTATGCCTTCATTCATATTTTTTTTCAAGACTCGGTTCTTATGAAGAACTTCTTCGCTTGGTCCAACGGGTGTCTTATTCTATCCTTATACGCTTTTGAGCATGAATCTTTACCTGTAAAGTTTTTTTTTAAAAAAAGCCCCGCCTCGTCTCACGACGTGGCATCAAAGAAAAAGACTGAGTGTCTTTTTCAAAGATGACTTCCCAGCGCTCCGAGAATGCAAAGCAAGATGATCTTAGCCGTAGCAGTCGAGGTATAAGCGCGTGGGTAATCAGGGCCAATGTGCCTATAGGTCTTCGTTTACTAACTGCTTTATTGAAATCAAGTATTACTATACAAACCTTTTTTATCTCCGTCTTAATATATTCCGTCAGCGTCCACAAGCGTCCATTGGAAATAGACTTCTTGTTTTTCGCTGCAAAGTTACGCAAAAAAGCATGAAGAAGCCCTCGGCGATGCTCGGAAATCGGATGCCGAGGGTGCAACTCTAAAACTAGTTTTATCATTTCGGGCTATTATATCTGCCAAACGTCATTTGACTTCGTCTAATTCCTTCTTGCCAGGTATAGTGCAAACATAATTTCCTATGCTCCCGATTCGAATGTCATTTCTTTACGAATCTTGCTGAGATAAACGGGCGTGATGTTGAGAAACGAGGCGATGTCCTTCAGCGCGAGCTGCTGCACCACCTGCGGACAGCGTTCGAGCAACCGGCGGTAGCGGCCGCGGGCGGAGTAGCGGTAGTGGTCGAGATCGCGGGCATAGACCATCTTGAAAAGGTTGCGCATGAGTTGGCAACCGATGCGCATCTTCTCCGTGTCCTCGTCGAACATGCGTTGGAGCTCTGCGCCTTCGATGACGCGCACCTCGCAGGGCATCTCCGCCTCGATGCTTACCTCTGCTATATCATTATCCAGACAGTATGGGTAGTCGGCCACAAACTCACCCTCGAAGACGAAGCCTGTGCAGTAGTCCTTACCCTCTTCATCGTTGTGGACCATGTACTTGAAGCAACCGCGTTCCACGTAGGCCACCCACCGCGACGGTTCGCCCGCCTCCTCCAGCGTCTCGCCCCGCTCCATCACGCGCCTCTCCCCGTGTTCCATACAGTATGCGCGCAGGAACTCCAGGTCAAGCCCTTCCTTGTAGGTGTTAAAATCCTTCTTCATTTGACTGCTTAGTCCTTTAGGGCTTCTGTCAGTTTCGCTTTCATCTCTTCCAAGCCTGGCCAGCCAACGATGGCCTTTACGAGCTTGCCTTCGCGGTCGTAGATGAGGTAGTGGGGGATGGCGTTGTCGTAGTCGGGGATTTGCATCTCCTTCATCTTGTCTTTGGGTACGATAAAGTGGTCGCCGGCGTGCTGGCCAACACACTTCAGCCATTCGTCGGTGCTGCTGCTGGTGTCGGTGATGTAGATGAAGTCCACACCGCGTGCCGTCAGTTCATCCTTCATCTGCTCCATCTCCTTCATTCCCACTCGGCAAGGGCCGCACCATGTGGCCCAGAAATCCACGAAGACGAAATGCCCCTTGTGCTCGGCAACGATTTTCGGCAACCACTCCTGTGGCTCACCTTCCGGCAGGTCGCATGTCTTGCCTTTGCTGTCGTCTGCCTCCTGCTGCAATTGCGCTTGCACTTCACGGATTTGTGCTTGGAACTCAGGCGCAAGGGCGTTCAGTTCGCTGTCGCTCACAGGCTCCTTGGCTTTCACGCGATTCATCACGGCATGGGCCTCGTCGAGCTCCTTGAACCAACGTCCGAGTGGCGACGTCTCGAGCCCATTGGCCTCGATGTACTCTTTTCCCTCATTAAATAGATTGGCAAGACAAGCGTAGAAACCGGTGATGCTGCGATAATAGGTCAGTTCGGCGGCATGGGGATCCTTGAAGGTGAACTGCTGCTCATACATGTCGAGCGAGTCTTTGTCCGTGACCATCTTCCAGCTTTTCTTCACGAACATGAAATTCCTGAGCTTGTTTAAGTAATCCTGCTCAATCAGCATCCGGCGATAGTCTTTTTCGCTTGTTGAGAGGTTGAGCGAATCCAACTGCTTGACGACATCCTGAAACTCACTCCAGCACACCTCGCGCCATTCATCAAAGGTGTCGTGAGCATGGGTTTCAGCATAGTCGCGACTGACTCCCAGCTCCATTCCTCTTATGTGAATGGGCAGGGGCTGCTCAAAGGTGCCGCCTTCGATGCGCACGGCCTTGTTCCAGAGTTCCTGCAACTTCAAAGTAGTGACGTTGTCGGCAGGAGGTTTCATATAGGCTTCGTAATCAGCGAGAGCAGCACGGTTGACATCCAGCTTGACGGTATCGCCGGGGAAAAGGATGAGCGACCAGCCATGAAAATTGTGTTTCAGCGGGTAGCAGATGTCCCACTCCAAGGTAAAGCGTCCAGCGGTGGAATCAATGGTGATTTTGGGGAAAGCATTGCCTTTCAGATTGCCTTGATTGCCCCAGAACCCCGGAGGATAGCTTTTGTCGCCTGGCTGCCAGTTGATATAGCGCCCAAGGATGACGGCAGGAGCACTCTTGCGTTCCCATATCGGAAGGGCCGACGAGGGCTGCGAGGATTGTCGGGAACATGCCACGAGGGCCATGATGAGGATGGAGAGGATGGGTAGCTTCTTCATGTCTGGTTCTGATTGAGGATTTCGGCAGCAAAGGTATAGGAAACGATAAGTTTGTGCGGAGCGCCTGTGGGCTACCTGTTTGATTCAGTGATGGGCGTCCGCCGATAGATGGTGGCGGGAGGCAGGAGGTGGCCTTCGGGGTCGAGGACGTGGAGGCGTAGCATGCCGCCGTTGTGGTCGTAGTAGCGTACCTCTATTTTATGTACGCCCGCGCGCAAGGCCTGCTGACCGATTTCCTCATGAGGGCTTTGGGGATGGTCGTTGTCGACAACCATATTGCCGTCAATCTTGAGCAGGCTGCCGTCGTCGCTCTTGAGGGCGAAGGTGTAGACGCCGTCGGTCGGCACGACGAGGTAGCCGCTGACGATGAGACCGATGTGACCTCTGACCTCAGTCGGGATGACGACATCCTCGACGGGATAGACGGCTCGCACGGGGCAGCGGTGCAGGGTGTCGCACTCGAAGGCACGGAAGTCATACCACGTGGCCCGGAGCCCAGGCTCGAGCCCTGAGGGTTCGTTGGCGAGCGGCTCGAGATAGCCCTGCTTGACGAAGGCCGCGCGCACGGTCTCGCCCCCACGGCCGTCGGGTTGGAAGAGGCGGATGGCGAAGTCGGTGGACTCGTCGACGACGACGGGACCAGTATATCGGGGCGATGAGCCTGTGGGCAGGCTGCCGTCGGTCGTGTAGCGGATGATGGCCGAGGGGTCGGCGCAGGTGGCGTTGAGCGTGCCCTGCGAGGTGAAGGCATTGATGCCGTAGAAGCCTTCGAGGCTGGGCGTGTGGTAGAGGACGCCGAGGCGGTGGAGGAGGCTGAAGTGGCTGGTCATGCGACGGACGAAATCGTCGTAGTCCTTGCGTGACGGCTGGGTCCACGCGAGTTCGGAGAGCGCCATGACGCGTGGGAAATACTGATAGAAGGCGCGGTCGAGGGTGGGGATGTACTCACACCAGAGGTTGCCCTGCACGCCGCGGATGTGGCGGAGCTGGGCGGCGGTCATGCCTGCGGGCTGCAGGTCGTAGTCGTAGACGTCGCGTAGGTTGCCTTTCTGCTCCTTCTGCGAGAAATACATGGGCGAGCCGGGGCAGAAGATGACGTCGTTGCCCTGGGCCGTGACCTCAAGGGGAGCCTCGGGCACCCATGTGCGCCACCACGTGACGGTGGCCGTGCGTGAGAGTCCTCCCTCGAGAATCTCGTCCCAACCCATCATCTTGCGCCCGTGGCGGTTGAGGTAGGTCTCCATCTCGTGGATGAACCACGCCTGCAGCTCAAACTCGTCCTTGAGGTGTTGGTCGCGGATGCGTCGCTGGCAGTCGGGGCACCGCTTCCAGTTGTCCTTGAGGACCTCGTCGCCGCCGATGTGGACGTACTCGAAGGGGAAGAGGCTGATGACCTCGTCCCATACGTCGCGACAGAAGGCGAGGGTTTTGTCCTTGCCCGGGCAGAGAGGTGTCGTGAAGAACTCGCCCCAGCCCACTTGTGGGAAGCAGGAGATGCCGTCGTAGTACTCGATGGCACTGAGGAAGTGGCCGGGCATGTCGATCTCGGGGATGGTCTCGATGCCGCGCTGGCGGGCATAGGCGACGATGTCGCGAATCTGCTCCTGGGTGTAGAAGCCGCCGTAGAGGGTGTCGGGACCTACGATGCGGGTGCGCTCGGCATCACGCGGGACGAGCATCGACGGGTCGTCGGTCGACGCGGCTTGTCGCATGCAGACGGTGTCCTGGTCGTTGAAGACGCGCCATGCTCCGCGCTCCGTCAGCAGTGGGTATTTCTTGATCTCGATGCGCCAGCCCTGGTCGTCGGTCAGATGCCAATGGAAGCGGTTGAGCTTGTAGAGCGCCATAAGGTCGAGGATGCGCTTGACCTCGGGGACGGTGAAGAAATGGCGCGACACATCGAGGTGGAAGCCTCGCCACGAGAAGCGGGGACTGTCGTCGATGGTCATGAGGGGCAGGTGGCGTCCATATTGCAGGACGAGCTGGCGCAGGGTGGCGATGCCGTTGGTCACTGCCGAGGGGTCGGCCCCCGTGAGGCGGATGCCCTCGGGGGTGATGGCGAGGCGGTAGGCCCCGGACGCCCCGCGCTTCTGGAGTGCGAGGACGATGGCGCCCGCCTTGCTGCGCAGAGCCTGCGCCTGAAGGGCGGCCTCCTGTCGAAGGCTCTCCACGAGGTAGTCGGCAGCCGGCGACAACTGCGGCGCGCCATAGGCGACCTCGACGAGGTCGGGGACTTCGAAGGTGCCGGTGCCCATGTGCAAGGACTGGGGCGCAGGGATAAGCGTGGGCTGCGCGAAGGTGACGCAGAATATACTGCTAAAGCAGAGCGCGAACGCAAAAAAACGACGATTCATCTTTGAAAATTGAAATGTTCTTCAGACTCGCTGTCGCTCGAAGAAGCGGCAAAGCCGAGCGGAAACGTTCTTGAAGTGTCAAGCGACCAGAGGTCGAGCGGAAAGATTCGACACTGAAAGTAAATACGCAATAATGCGGAGTAAATTAACTCAGTAAATAGCATGTATTATATATTAATTTTCTGGATAAAATTTACTCCGTATTTCTTGAAGGGTCAAGCGT
>CADCOX010000411.1 GCA_902803195.1 uncultured Bacteroidales bacterium | reverse complement strand
GGACATTGACATCTTCGGGCAACTCACGCCCGCCAAGGCCGTAGGTGGCGATCTCTACGACTTCTTCATCCGCGATGAGCGCCTCTTCTTCTGCATCGGCGACGTCTCGGGAAAAGGTGTTCCCGCCTCGCTCATCATGGCCGTCACTAGTGCCCAGTTCCGTACGCTCTCGGCGTCGGAGGACAGCCCCGAGCGCATCCTCGTCACGTTGAACGATGCCGTCACGCCACGCAACGAGTCGAATATGTTTGTCACCTTGTTCGTGGGTGTCCTCGACCTGCGCACCGGTCGTCTCGACTACAGCAATGCGGGTCACGATGCTCCCCTCCTCATCGCTGCCGACGGAACGCTCCGCCACCTGAACTGCGACGCCAACCTCCCCGTGGGCGTCATGATGTCGTGGGCTTATACCCTCCAGCACGATAGCCTCGCCCCCAATGATATCCTCTTCCTGTTTACTGACGGCCTCACCGAGGCTGAGGACACCTCACATGCCCAGTTCGGCGTCAGCCGTCTGCATGAAAGCGTCGGCCAAAGGCCGGTGTCGCCCGAAACGCTCGTCTCGGAGATTACAGCGGCCGTCCATCGTTTCGTCGGCACTGCTGAGCAGAGCGACGACCTCACGATGTTGGCCATCCAGTACACCAAGGGGAACGAGAGGAACTAGACAATCTAGAGAATCTAGAGAATCTAGACTATCTAGAGAATCTAGACTATCTAGAGAATCTAGACTATCTAGAGAATCTAGACAATCTAGAGAATCTAGAAGTTCTAGAATATCTAGACTATCTAGAAAATCGTTCTTTTTTTGAAAAAAGATGTGAAAATACGACGCAGTATGTGGTTTTATTGCTATCTTTGCAGGCAGAATCATCAAATGTTAAACATAAAAATCTAACTAACAAAGATGAACCCCTATCTGAATTTTTCGCTTGAGGGTAAAGTTGCCCTCGTGACAGGTGCCTCCTATGGCATCGGTTTTGCTATTGCCAGCGCGTTCGCTGAGCAGGGTGCTACGATTTGCTTCAACGACATCAACCAGGAGTTGGTGGATCGCGGCCTGAAGTCCTATGAAGAGAAGGGCATCAAAGCCCACGGTTATGTCTGCGACGTGACCGACGAGCCCGCTGTACAGGCGCTCGTGAAGAAGATTAAGGAAGAAGTAGGCATGATTGATATCCTGGTGAACAATGCCGGTATCATCCGCCGTATCCCGATGCACGAGATGGAGGCCGCTGATTTCCGTCGTGTCATTGACATCGACCTGAACGCTCCGTTCATCGTCTCGAAGGCCGTGCTTCCCGACATGATGGCCAAGGGTCATGGTAAGATCATCAACAGCTGCTCGATGATGTCTGAGCTGGGTCGTGAGACGGTCAGCGCCTACGCTGCAGCCAAGGGCGGTCTGAAGATGCTGACGCGCAACATCTGCTCGGAGTATGGAGGGTACAACATCCAGTGCAACGGCATAGGCCCGGGCTATATTGCTACACCTCAGACGGCTCCCCTGCGCGAACGTCAGCCCGACGGCAGCCGCCATCCCTTCGACAGCTTCATCTGCGCCAAGACTCCCGCTGGCCGTTGGCTCGACCCGCAGGAACTGACGGGTCCCGCTGTCTTCCTCGCATCGGAGGCTTCCAACGCCGTGAACGGCCACATCCTCTATGTCGATGGCGGCATTCTGGCTTACATCGGCAAGCAGCCGAAATGAGGTGTGAGTTGAGTTGACGAGTTAATCGTCAAGAATTAGGCCTCAAATTAAAAAAATTGGAGTTCCTTGCTACGCTTGCAGGGAACTCCAAACTTTTTATTTGTCAACTTGTCCGCTTGTTCACTCAACTATTAACTCGTCAACTATTAACTTGTCAACTCGTCAACTTGTCAACTTGTCAACTCGTCAACTAATCAACTCCAAATCATCTTTCCCTTGATGTCATGCGCCAAAGGGGTTGGGCGATGTCTTGCTTCCAGTTGTTTCCGTAGGCGATGACCTTTAGTTGGTCGTCGGTGAGGATGTAGTAGGGAAGCTCGCGGATGCCGAGCTGCTCCACGATGGGCGTGCTCCACGAGAGGCGATAGCAACGGCTGTCCCATAGGACTGAGTCGTAGCGGCAGACGGAGGCATACTCCTGTGGGTTGACGTCGAGGCTGATGCCGATGGCTTGCACGGCGCGCTTGGGGTCGGGTTGGTGCTTCGACTGATGGTAGAGTTTGACGATGTTATAGAAGTCGTCGATGCTGGAGCGATCCCATGAGGCCCAGAACACGAGGAGTATGGGATGATGGGGGCGCAGGTTGATGGTCGTGGAGTCGCTGCTGAGACCGTCGGGCGGCAGCGAGATGGAAGGCAGGGGCTTGCCTTTGCCGAGTCGGTTGTTATCGTTCTTGAGGACGGCGATGCGGCGTCGCATGTAATCGCTGACGCGGCTGTCGGGTTTCTGGTCGATGTAGTCCTGCATGGCGGCGACGAGCTGGTTGGGCTTGTCGTAGAAATGGTCGATGCGGAACTGAGTGTAGTCCTCGTTCTCGTCGGTGCCTAAGATGTTGATGGCGCGTAGCTCGGCGGCGTCGCCTACGACCTTAACGTCCTCGCCAGGTGTGGCGAAGATGACTTGTTGGCTGAGGTTGGGGAAGATGAGGGTGAAGGTGGCTTCCTGGTCGAGATGCGTCTGCCACTTGAACGAACCGTCCTCGACATGAATCGTGTCGAGGTGGTCGAGGCCTCCATCGGTGCTGATGATGAAGAAATCCGCTTCGCGCAGGTTGCTGATTTCGCCCCGGATGCGGAAGCGGGAGGGATCGGAGCAGGAGGCAAATATCATCGCTGCTGCGATGAGGAGGGAGAAATGAAGAGTGAAAAGTGAAAGAGTGAAAAGTGAAAAATAAGATTTACCTGCAAGGCCAGAAACGAGTCTTGAAGGGTTCATATATTTTTCACTTTTCATTCTTTCACTTTTCACTTGGTGCGGGTCTTCTTCTCTTTACTTCAGCACGCTGGCGAGCTGAGTAGTGAATCTGGCGAACTCGAGGTCGCGGGCAGCACGCTGTGCGAGGCTGGGGTTCTTCTGGATAGCGGTCTGGAGACCATTGACGACAGCAGCGGCATCGCCCTTGCGAGCACCGAGGATGGCGCTGAGGTAGGCGGTGTAGGCATCGGCGTTCTTGATGCCAGCGAGTGTGGTGGCAGCGGCAGCATAGTCCTTGTTGAGGATCTGAGCGAGCAGGGCGCTGTTGGTGTTCACGCCGGCGAGGTTGGCAGCAGCGGCAGCGTAGTTGCCCTTAGCGATATTGAGGTTGCCGAGCACTTCGCTGTAGGTGTTGGCGCCAGTGCCCTTGGCCAGGAGAGCCTCGGCCTCGGCGACCTGACCCTTAGCGAGGGCGAGGAGCGCTTCGTTGGTTGCTACCTCGGGGCTGTTGGCATTGATGCTCTTGGCCTTGGCCAGATAGTTGGCAGCTGTGGCGAGGTCGCCATTCTGATAAGCCAAGTTGGCGAGGTTGTTGTAGGCGCGGGCGTCGTTCTGGAAGAGCTGAGTAGCCTTCTCATACCAAGCCTGCTTCTGGGCGTTGTCGCTCTGGAGGGCTGCTCCGTAGAGCACTTCCTCGACGTTCAGCTCGCGAGCGTCCTTCTGGAACTGCTCGACGATCTGCTCGTCGCTGCGGCCGATGACGTTGTAGTTGGCGATGAGGCGTGCACGGCGCAGCTCGGGGAGGATACCCTTAGCCAGTTCGTCGTAGACGACGCTCATGTTGCGGATCTGCTGCTCGCGCTCGGCGGGATCCTGGTACATGGAGAGTACGCGCAGGATGACGTCCTTGTCCTGGATATTGCTCTCATTGACCAGCTGCTGGAAGCCCTCCCAGTCCTCAGCCGTGAACTTCGTGTCGACGTCGGCCTTCATGCGATTCTTCTTGAGCTGACCCTCGACGTAAGCGCTGGAGGTGTTCTGACGCTTCTCGGCCAGAGCAGCATTGAAGTCGTAGCGGCCTTCGGGCGAAGCGTAAGCGCTGACCTCGATGTTCTGCAGCTGCAGCTTCTCCTGGTTGTCGTTGATCTCCTTGAGGATCTTCACGAAGTCCTTGATGCTGGTGCTGTTGAGCTCGCTGGCGCGGACATTAGCCTGATTGACGAGGTATTTGATCTGAGCCTCCTGCTTCTGCTTGATGATGCGCTGGTAGGCATCGGGAGCGAGAGCGGGGTTGACCGTAGCGATGGTGTTGCGCAGGAGTTCGCTGGTGGCGACGACGCCGTAGCCTACTTTCACGTCGGGCAGGCTAACCACTTTCTTACCCTTCTTGGCATTGAAGTGGAGGTAGAGGTCGCTGGCCTGCATCGCATCGATGTAGGGGAAGTTGGCGCGCATGGCGTAGTTGCCGCCTGCCTTGTAAGGCACGGTGGTGCCGTTGGCCAGCACCTTCTCGCCCTGGAACGTAGAGGGCTGCGACGTAGCCTGACCGCCCTGGTACTTGAGTACGGGAGTGATCTCTACGGTGGCCTTCTTCTTCATGAACTTCTGGGGGAAGTGGAGGTTGAGGGTTGCGGGTACTTCGCCGCCGATGGCCTCGAGGGGCGTCGGGTTGACGGTCACATTGTCGGCTGTAAGTGGGCCGAGCTTGCTGCAAGCAGTCAGCATGAGAGCGCCGACAGCTGCGAATGAAAGGATGGTAAGTTTACGCATGTTGAATGTTTATTTAATGAGTATTCTTCTTTCTTTTTGCTTTTGGGCTGCAAAGTTACTGCAAACGTCGGGGATAACCAAATATTCGTCGCTTTTTTAGGTTTCTTTGGCAAAGTTTTCTTGTTTGTCAATTGTCTATCAGCTTTCAGCATCTCCGTTTGCATCAGCATCGCGATGATTGTTGACGGAAACGTCCTTGCGGATGTTGCGTGGATGATGCTCCAGGATCTCCTGCCGCAGGTGCTGACGGTTGATGTGCATGTAGATCTCGGTGGTACCTATCTCCTCGTGTCCGAGCATCTCTTGGATGACGCGCAGGTTGGCCCCTCCCTCGAGCAGATGGGTGGCGAAGCTATGTCGGAAGGTGTGGGGCGAGACGGTGGCGCGGATGCCTACGGCCGCGCAGAGCACCTTGACGATATGGAAAACGGTGATGCGCGAGAGTGCTGTGCCGCGACGATGGCTGACGAAGACGGCGTCTTCGTGGCCGGGGCGTATGTCGATCTGCTCGCGATCGACAAACCACAGCTGCAGCTCGCGGATGGCGCTCTGCGAGATGGGTACGAGGCGTTCCTTCTTGCCTTTGCCATGTACACGGATGAAACCTTCGTCGAGGAAGAGGTCGGACATCTGCAAGTGGCAGAGCTCGCTGACGCGCAGTCCGCACGAATAGAGCGTCTCGAGGATGGCACGGTCGCGCTGGCCCTCGGCTTTGGTCATGTCGATGGCGGCGATGAGGGCGTCGATCTCCTGAAGGGTGAGTACGTCCGGCAGGTGGTGGCCACGCGAGGGTGAGTCGAGCAGCTGGCAGGGGTCGTCTTGGATCTCATGCTCGAGCTCTAAGAATCTATAGAACGCGCGCACGCCCGCAAGGATGCGTGCTACGGAGCGCGGCGCGATGCCCAGGTCGATGAGCGTGGCCACGAACGTCTGAAGCTGATCGACAGTCACTTCGCGGAAGGGTATTCCCTCCTCGGCGAGGAAGTTGAGCAGTTTGTCGAGGTCCTTTTGATAGGCTTGAAGGGTGTTGTCCGAGAAGCCACGTTCGAGACGCAGATATTGAATGTAGCGCCGATAGAGAGCGGACGGCAGGAGGGCTGTCCCCGTGGGCTGTGAGTCTTGAGCCATAAGCGTTTTGCTTTGCGGGTACAAATATACACTTCTTTGCAGCATCGAACAAAGATTCGCCCTTAAAGATGGTTAAAACCGCGCGAACTTGTTCGCTTCAACTATCG
>CADCOX010000410.1 GCA_902803195.1 uncultured Bacteroidales bacterium | reverse complement strand
GTCATGATGGCGATGTTGCGGTGGAAGTTCTCGGTGTAGCCGGCCTCGAAGGTGTAGGAGTACCAGTCGTAGCAGCCGGAACCGATGCAGATGATGCCACCCTTGCCGTCGTGGGCAGGATATTCCCAAGCGACAACAGCGCCGTCGCCACCCACGCCGAGGATGGTGCCACCCGTGCGGGCTTCCCAAGCAGCGTGGTCGTCATAGCCACCCCAGTCGGTACCGATGTGGTACTGGGCTGTGGAGTTGGTGATGTGGTAGCCGGCATCGGTGCAGTAGACTTCCTGCGGGTTGTCGCCAGCGACGAGTCCCTGGAAGAGCGGATGGTCGTTCTTGCCGTCGAAGATGCGGAAGGTCCAGGGTCCGCCACAGAGCTCAGCAGCGCCTTCGTCCTGACCCCAGCAGTTGTTGGGCGTGGTCCATTCGTCGTCGCCTGTGACGCCGATGAAGGACGGCAGGTTGGTGGCGTAGCGGGTGAGGAAGAGTGCGCCTCCGTTCTCATAGAACTGACGGAGCTGGTTCTTGGCAGCAAGCGCCTCGGGAGCCTTGGCCACGAAGGCATCATGTCCGTCGACACCGCCATCGAAGTGGAAGTGCCACCAGATGAGCTTGCACTCGCTGAGGTCGACGGCGCTGGCCTCGATGTCGGCGAAGCTGGCGTAGAGCGAACCGGGCACGTTGGAGAGCATCCACTCGCAAGCAGCCTTAGCCTCGGCATCGAGGTCGTTCATGCTGGGAGCAGCGCCTACGAAGAGAGCCTTGGGCTTGTCGATGGCGATGACGGTGACGGTGTAGGTGCTCTGTGCGGAGTTGTTGGTCACCTTGTACGTTACGGGTTGCGAGAAGTCCTGAGCCTGACCAGAAGCGGGGGTGATGGTGGCGTTCTGGCTGTAGGTGATCGTGGGCACGAGGGCCTTGATGTTCTCGGAGCCGGGGACGTAGACGACGATGGTCTTGGCCTCCTGGTCGATGGTGCCCTGATAGATGTCGTTGATGGCAAAGGAGAGGATGCGCGCCTCGTCGTGAAGGACGCGAACGGTCCAGTCGAGGTAAGCGTCGCCATTGGTGACATGCAGGACCTGTGCGGCCTCCATGTTGAGGCGGTCGCCCAAGCGTGCGTTGCATGCGGCTCCGTCGGAGAGGGAGAGCTTGGTCAGCTGCATGGCCGAGGTCTTATAGACTTCAGGCAGGCGAACGGTGATGGTGCGCGACGCGAGGTCGATGGCGCCCTCAAATTCGTCGAGCGCAAGGGCTTCGATGCGGCAGTCGCCAGAGAGACGGAGGTCGCTGACGTTGTCGGAGGAGCAGGCGGCGAGGAATGTGGTTGCTGCGATACAGCAACAAACACAACCGAGGAAAAGAAGTTTATATAGAGCTTTCATAATGAAGTCAATTATGAATTGTGAATTGATAATTATGAATTAAAGAAATTACCAGTTGCCTACATTCTGGGTGTAGTTGCCATTAGAAGCAGAGAGCTGCTCGAAGGGAATAGGCAGGTACTCATCGCGATTGGCCGTGAAGTGAGCGGCGGAATAGATGGCGCAGTTGTCAATCTCCTCGGAGTAGTACTTGTTGAGCACAGTGGCGGCATCGCCCCAACGGACGAGGTCGAAGAAGCGCTCGCACTCCATACCCATCTCGAGTCGGCGCTCCATCTTGACGATGCGGAGGGCGTCGGCCTTGGAGTAGCTGCCACGATAATTGGAGATGAACATCTTCACGCCGTAGCGGCTGGGATAGCTGCCAATCATCTGCGTACTCTGAGCGGCACGTGTGCGCAGGCGGTTGACGAGCTGGATGGCTTCGGCCGTGTTGCCCAGCTGAGCCTGAGCCTCAGCCCGCATGAGCAGGACGTCGGCATAGCGGAAGACGATGCGGTTCATCGAGCTTGCCCAATAGCTGCCCTTGATGAGGTACTGGTCGATGAGGGCGGGGTCGACGTTCTGCTTGAGCGAGACGTTGTAGCCATAGAGTCCGTTGGAGCGGCTCCAGATGCTGGTCTCCTCCATCATGTAGCCGGGATTGAACATATAGGGGAGTCCGGGGATGCCGATGGTCAGGAACAGACGCGGGTCGGCGTTGTCGGAAGCCTTGTTGTAGTCGCGCTCGTTGAACGAGTCGAGCAAGGGCAGGCCATCGTCGCCTGTGCGATAGGCGTTGACGAGGTTCTGCGAAGGCTTGTAGAAATCGCAGCCGCCGTCGGTAGCGCCGGGGATGTTGGGCGGAATGAGTCCGTAGCTCCAGTTGAGGTTGCCGTAGGTGGAGCCGTCGTTGCGTGAGTACTGGATGGCCCAGATGCTCTCGATGCCGTTCTCGTACTGTTCCTCGGGACGGAAGTTGTTGTGGAGGTCGTCCTCGAGACCATAGTTGGCATAGAGGGCGGGTGCCGTGAACTCGACGACCTTCTGCAGGTCGGCCTCGTCGATGCTGGTCACCTGGTTGGTGGCGGGATCGTCCTGATGGTAAGCCTTGTAGAGATAGACCTTAGCGAGGAAGGCAGCCGCCGAAGCCTTGGTGGGACGTCCCTTGTCGGCTTGCGTAGCGGGCAGGGTGTTGTAGGCCTCCATGAGGTCTTCGATGATGAGTCGCCAGCCCTCGTCGTTGGTGAAGAGGGTGTTGGAGAGCGCGTTGTACTGCTCGTAGGTCAGGTTCTCGTCGATGACGAAGGGGATGTGCTTGTAGAGTCGCTTCAGGAGGAAGTGTCCGTAGGCGCGAAGGAACTTCATCTCGGCCAAGCGCTGCGCCTTCATCGGGTAGTCGCTGGCATTGAGGAGTGCGATGGCGCTGTTGACGCGCGAGAGGCTGTTGTAGAGGCGCACCCACATGTCGTTGATGTTCCAGTTGGTGGTGAGCACACCCTGCTGCACCTCGAGCTGATGGAAGACATCGCCGTCGCTGGTGCCGCTGCCGCCCTTGTAGGCGTCGTCGGAGCGGACGTCGAAGTTCCACATGGAGAAGGAGGAGTTGATGTCCTCGGCAGTAGTGAAGATGGCGTAGGCAGAGACTACCATCGCCTCGGCGTTCTCGGGCGACTTCACCTGCTCGTCGCTGAGCGTGCCCTGCGGCGTGTGCTCATCGAGGAAGTCGGAGCAGGAGGTGAAGGTTGCGGCAAGGCCACAACTGACGCACAGCAAGAGATTCTTTATCATATTTGCTTTCATGATGATTCCTTATATTATAGGTGATGATATCGTTGGCTTGGTCTTCTCTTTAGAGTGAAACATTCAATCCGAAGGTCACGTTGACAGGAATAGGATAGCCGAAGTTGGCGTTCTCAGGATCGACGCCCGTGAAGCTCTTGCTCTTGATGGTGAAGAGGTTCTGAGCGGAGAGGTAGAGGCGGAGGCGCTGCATGTGCATGCGCTCGAGGGCCTTCGAGGGAACGTTGTAGCCGAGCTGGATGGTGCGCAGCTTAGCGAAGCTGCCGTTCTCGACGAAGTAGGAGCTGACGCGCTTCTCGTTGTTGTTGTCCATCACGCTGATAGCGGGGATGTTGGAGGAGTTGTTGGTGGGATTCCAGGCATCGAGCAGACGCTGGCCTTTGTTCAGGTTGGAGATGTTCAGTCCGCTCCAGAGGTCGGTCTCGCGCTTGAGGTCGCTGATGACGTCGACGCCCTGAATGCCCTGCCAGAACATCGTGAAGTCCCAATCCTTATACTGCAGGTAGACGTTCAAGCCCCATGAGAAGTCGGGCACGGGCGAGTAGATCCACTCTTGGTCCTTCTCGTTGATGATGCCGTCTGCGTTGAGGTCCTTCCAGCGGATGCGACCGAGTCCGGCTCCGTTCTGTGTGGCGTGGTTGTCGATCTCGTCCTGGCTCTTGAAGATGCCGTCGTAGACGTAGCCCACTTGTGCGCCCATCGGATGACCGACGACGCTCTCGACGCCATTACCGCCGAAGGTGCCTTTGGCTGCGATGGTCTCGGGCAGCTTGGTCACCTTGTTGCGATAAGTGCCGATGTTGCCGGCGAGGTCGTAGCTGAAGTCGCCAGCCTTGCCGCGATAGCCTACATTCAGTTCGATACCCTTGTTCTCCATCTCGCCAGCATTGATCCACTGGCTGGAGCCTTCGCCCATGACGCCGATACCGGGCATGTAGACGAGGATGTCGGTGGTCTTCTTGTAGTACCACTCGAAGGAGCCGTAGAGGGCGTTGCGCAGCAGGCCGAAGTCGAAACCGAGGTTCGTCTGCGTCGTCGTCTCCCACTTCAGGTCGTCGTTGCCCAACTGGTCGCGCTTGAAGCCGCTGGCGAGCTGCTGACCGCCGTTGGTGCCGGCGATGTCGTAGCTGGTGCCGTAGCTCTGTCCGCCGAAGCCAGCCTCGCCGTAGTTGCTCACGAAGAGGGTGTAGCGGGCGAGGTTGCTGATCTCCTGGTTACCGGTCTGACCCCAGCTGGCGCGCAGCTTCAGGTCGTCGAGCCAACCGATGTTCTCCATGAATTTCTCCTGACTGATGCGCCAACCTGCGCTGACGGAGGGGAAGGTACCGTAGCGGCTGTTCTTGCCGAAGCGCGAGCTGCCGTCGTGACGAACGGTGAGGCTGGCCAGATAGCGGTTGTCGAAGTTGTAGTTGGCCTTGGCGAAGAAGGAGACGAGGGAGTAGCCTTCGGCAGAACCATAGGCTTCGGCCTCACCCACAGCGGCATTCGGCCACATGTAATCGGGATTCAGCACAGCAAAGTCGTAAGCCTTGGCGCTTAACCAGCTGTCGTCCTCGCGGTTGAGCTCGACACCAGCCAGCGCGTCGAAGTGGTTCTTGCCAGCCTCGAAGCTGTAGGATGCTACGGCGTTCCACATCCACTTCGTCCAATGCTCCTGCTTGGGCTCGACGGCATTCGTGGCGTTGGCGACGGTGCCCTCGGTGATGGGATAGGTGAAGATGCGCTGCTGCTTCTGAGCGTAGTCGAGACCGAAGGTGCTCTTCACGTTGAAGTTCTTGAAGGGGTTGATGTTGATGAACGCATCGCCGAACATGCGCCAATAGGTGTAGCGGTTGTCGGCATTGCGGGTGAGGCGTGCGAGGGGGTTCTCACGGTCGGGATAGCCGCCGACGGGTCCTGCGAAGCTGCCATCGGTCGTGTAGACGGGCAGCGAGGGGTTGAACTGAAGAACGTTCTCGAGGAAGCCGCCGGGAGCCTGCACCTCGCTGGTGCGGTTGACGGTGAAGTGCTCGCCCACGGTGATGATGTCGCGATCGTTGATCTTCAAGAGCTTGTAGTCGCTGTTCATGCGGGCCGAGAAGCGGTTGAAGTCGGAGTGCTTGATGATGCCGAGGTTCTTGTAGTAGCCGAGGGAGAAGAAGCTGCTGCCCTTCTCGGAGCCGTTGCTCAGCGAGACATCATATTTCTGTACTACGCCCGTGCGCGTAGTCTGGTCGAACCAGTCGGTGTCGGCAGCGGGAGTAGTGCCAGCTGCGTCGAGGTATTTGCTCATCGTGATGCCGTTGAGGACGGGAACGCCCCGCTGGTTGTAGGTCCAGTCGTAATGGTAGCCCAGGCCGTTCATGTTGGGGTCGAGGCCATCGTTGACGTAGCCTTGCCACATGACTTGTCCGAACTGCTTGGCGTTGAGCACTTCCATGCGGTTGGCATAGGTCTGCATGGCGACGCTGGCGTCGAAGTCAATCTTCACCTTGCCTTCCTTGCCGCGTTTGGTGGTGATGATGATGACGCCGTTGGCAGCGCGGCTACCATAAATAGAAGCGGAGGCTGCGTCCTTCAGCACTTGAATCGACTCGATGTCGTTGCCGTTGAGCTCGTGCATGCCGGCTTTCGTGGGGACGCCATCGATAATGTAGAGCGGGTCGTTGTTGTTCAGCGTACCGATACCGCGAATGCGCACGGTAGCAGCGCCGGAGGGATTACCATCGGCCGAGATGTTCATGCCCGGCACGCGGCCTTGCATGGCCTTGATGGGGTTGTTCTCGTTCTGCTTGGCCAGCTCGTCGACGCTGACCACCGAGACGGCTCCTGTCAAGTCAGCCTTGCGCTGCACCTGGTAGCCCGTCACGACGAGTTCGTTCATGTCGGCAATGTTCTCGCCCATCGTTACGGTCATGCCGTCCTTAGCCTCAACCTCCTGGGTGTCGAAGCCCATGAAGGAGATGACCAGGATGGCACCTTTCTCCACTTTCAGCGTGAAGTTACCGTCGATGTCGGTCAGCGTGCCGTTGTTAGCATTGGCTTTCTCTTTCACCGTCGCACCGGGCAGCCCTTCGCCGAGGTCGTCGAGCACGGTGCCGTGAATGTCTACTTGCTGCGCCCACAGCGTGGTGCCGGCAAGAATGAGCGCGAAGCTCATCAACAATCGTCTTAGCTTTTGCATTGTTGTTAGGGTTAAGAATTAGTTTTGTTATTTTATAATAAATGGTAAAATCTGCCACAAAAGTAACGTTGAACGCATACGAGCCCTAACAAATATCGTTCAGAGGTGCGCAAAATTGATACATCGCATGAAATGTTGACTATAAAGTACGTTTCGTTTTATCGAACGGAATGAAACAATCATGTGATTCTGCGCGAAAATCCCGCTTCAAGCTGGCTGACGAGCCAACACGTGATAAATTGACGCTTCAATCCTTCGTCGCCTCAACATTTCAATTATTTCAGGCAATTTTTCCGCTGTCGGCAGAGGGATACTCGGCGACTGAATCGCCAAGCGCTATCGAACGATTGAGGCGCTTTCAACCTTTCAGCTTCTCAACCTTTCAACTTCTCCGCTCTGCTTGGCCTCTTCGCTGCGAAGAACTTTTCAACCTTTCAACATTTCAACTTTTCAACTATTCAACCTTTCAACTTTTCAACCTTTCAACCTTTCAACTTCTCCACTTCTCACCCTTCCCTCAGCTCGGTGGGATATTTGCCGAACTGCTCACGGAAGCATTTGGAGAAATAGCCGGGCGTGTTGAAGCCGACCTCGAATGCAATCTCCTGCACGGTCTTATTGGTGCTCTGCAAGAGGGCATAGGCTCGCTGCAGGCGCATCTGCCGCAAGAGTTCCACTGGCGACTGCCCCGTGATGGCTTTCACCTTGCGATAGAGCTGCACGCGGCTCAGTCCCAGTTCGTCGCCCAACTCGTCCATCTTCAGGTTGGGGTTGGACATGTGCTTGCGGACGGCCTCGTTCAATTGTTCGGCGAAGATCATGTCTTGCGTTCGGGGTGGAGGCAAGTCGTCGTCGGGGCGGTCGAAGATGTCATGGAGTCTGCGCGCGCTGGCGTCGGTGTAGAAGAGCGTCTGCTCCTCGTTCACCTGCTGGCGCTTGCGGATGGTCTTACGCGTCTGGATGAGGGCGCGCAGGATGAGGATGAAGGCCGTGATGAGCAGGAGGATGGTGACGACAGCGGCCAGGATGATCTTGTTCTGAATGCCCACCAGCCCGAAGTAACGCTCCAGCTTGTCCTCTATCGTGATCAGGTTGTCGTTCTGCTTCAAGAGCTCGCGGCTGTTGAGGGCGATGAGGTCGACGTTATCAGGCGTCACCATCATGCCTTGCAGTACGTTCTCGCGTTCGTAGGGCTTGCCCATAAGGATATCCAGCGCCAGGCGGATGACCTCTTCGCCGTGAGTGGGATAGACATAGGTGCCGACCTGATGCCCCAGCTTGACGTACTCCAGGCCCTCGTAGGGCATTCCGTCGATGCCGAGTATCTTGATCTGTCCTTCCAGGCCGGTCTCTACGACAGCTTTGTAGACGCCTGTCGCCATCCCGTCGTTGTGGCAAAAGACGATGTCGGGGCGATTCCCGGCTCGTATGAGTTTCTCGACGATGATGCAGGCTTTGTCGGACGTCCAGTCGCCCTCGGCGCAGGTGTAGTCCATCTCTGGATGCCTGAGCATAGCGCTGGCGAACCCTTCGTGGCGCTCTTGGGCCGGCGAACTGCTCATGGCGCCTGTGATCTCCAACACTTTGGGACGTCCACTTGGCCGAAACCGCTCTACGGGCGACGAGAGTGTGGAGACGTATTCGCCTACCGTCCGTCCGGCTTCGACGTTGTCGCCACCGATGAAGGCGGTGTAGTCGTCGGTCGATGCCTTGCGGTCGAAGAAGATGACGGGAATGCCTGCGGCCCGCACGCGGCCTATGGCTTCGGCAATAGGCGCTGACTCGGTAGGAGCGACCACCAGCAGGTCGATGCCAGAAGCGGCGAGGCTGTCGATCTGACGAATCTGCAGTTGCGTATCATCATAGGCGCAGGCGACGCTCACTTCAGCATGATGGTCATACAAGTGCTGAGCAGCCAGCATCTCGCTGTTCACTTTCTCGCGCCATTGGCCTGAAGCGCATTGCGAGACCGCAATACGATACGGACGTCCTTCACGGGAGCAAGCGCCCATGAATAGCATGAATAGAATGAGAAAAAAACTTCCAATCGCTCTGCGCATTGTTCTTTGTCGTTTTAAGGTTTTCAGCGGCAAAGATAGCAATTGTTCTCTCAAAAATCGCAAAGAATTCGGAGAAAATGGACGAAACAGCCTAACTTTTCTTATAATAGTAAGTATTCTTGAAAGTATTGTGGCGAATAAAGGGCTTTCGGGGGCTTATTTCACGAGGACATCGAGGGTGATGGGGATGCTGACGGTCTGGCCTCTGTGTTGTACGCGGATGGGCTGCTGTACGTGTTGCAGGCCTTTCGGCGTCTGAGCATCGACAGCGAACCGGACGGTGACGCGTTCCTGGCGGTCGTAGGTCTGATTGTCGTCGCCTTTCTCGCCTCGATGCAGGACGACCACACCGCGCTCCTTCGACTCACCCGCCATCATGATGCCGAGGTCGAAACGATTGGCACTCAGCCATAAGGACTCCTTGACGCGGACGGGGAACTGCTGCGCAAGGGATTCCTCGGAGGAGAGACAGGTGCCCTCGAGCGAGAGCGTCACATGAGGCCTGCTGGTGCCTGAAGGCGACGATGAGCTCTGATAGACGAGCGTCCCCGTCTCGAAGAACTCGCCACTCTTGCCCCGAGGATTGAAGCGCAGGGTGACGGCTGTCGTGTCGCCCGCAGCGATGCAGCTGTCCTGAGCGAAGGCTATCGTCGTACAGCCGCAGGAGGTGTAGCCCTGTCGGAGGCAGAGGGCGTGCTCACCTTCGTTGCGCAGGAGGAAGGTGCGCTCCACGGGGCCATCAGCTTCGCGGATGGTGCCGAGGGAAAGGGTTGCAAGGCCGATGACGGCGAGCGTGTCAGCGAGCATAAGCGAGGAGGGAGATTAAGGGGCGGGAGGGAAAGATTTCAGGATAGCGGGGGCGAGACTTCGCTTTTCGATATTTCGAGACTTCGATATTTCTATATTACGGAATTACGATATTTCGACATTTCGATATTTCGATATTCCGAGATTCCGCTTTCCGCCTTTCGCCCTTTCGTCCTTCAAATTAGCGGTTGATTACCTTTTTGCCATCAACGATGATGATGCCTTTTGCCTGCTGGAGGTCGGCGACGCTGCGGCCGCTCAGATCAAAACAGGCACCATTGCCCATTGTCCATCGGCCATTGTCCATACTCAATTCATCATGTATGCCGTCGGCACTCTGTCCGGCATCGAGCGTCCAGGCTTGCAACGTGGCCGTTGTGGGTTCGGTGGCGAAAGCCTCGGCTTCAATAGCCTCAGCATCAGTCGGGAAGAGGCGGACGGAGAAGGCCCAGCGGTCGGACACGAAGATGTCGGCGATGCTGCCGTCCACGAAGACGTGGAGCTTCAGTTGCTCGCCTGCTGCTGGTCGGACGGGGAGCGAGGCTGTGTAGGTGCCGCCGTAGACACCATTATCATTCTGCGTGCGCGCGAGGGTGGTGAGGTCGAGGGTAATGGTGCCACGGGCCGCGTCGTAGGTGAGCTGGGCTGCATGATCGCCCTGCTTGAGGAAGCGGAAACCCATCTGCCCTGTGCCTACAGTGAAGGTGCCGAGGAGTTCCAACTGACGGCCGCTGACGGGCGCGAGCGATTGCGAACCGTTGAGCGTCAGCTGCTGGGCGAAAGTGGTTTGCGAACGCATGGCGGTGAGGCCGCTATAGGGGCGCTGGACGAGCTGTCCGCTGGCGTCGACGTTGACCTCGCGCGGCAAGGAGAGCAAGTGGGCATAGCCCATCTCGTAGTTGGTCTGCGTGGGCAGTTTGTCGGGGACGATGCCCATGAGGAGCGTCTTGTCGCCGTGGCGGTAGATGGTGGGCGAGAGCAAGCCGTAGCCGTCGCGACTGATGCCGCCCAGCTCCAACGTCTGAACGCCGCCTGCTGCAGGCTGGAAATGGCCGTCGCCGTCGATGCTGCCGACCCAGCAGAGGGTTCGTACGCCTACGCCTGTGCCTAAGGGCGTGCAGGTGAACAGGTAGCGTCCGTCCGAGAGGGGTGTCACGTTAGGCATCTCCCAGAATGTGCCGTGCTGGTTGCGGTCGCCTCCTCTGAAGAAGATGTCGCCGTCGTTCGTCCACGAGCCGCCGGAGTACTTGTGCAATGTGCAGGCGCCGATGCCGTTCTTGCTGGTTCCGACGATGATGTATTTCTGTCCGCCGGCCTCGAAGTAATAGGGGTCGCGGAAGTCGTCGCTGAGTCCCGATGGGCGGCCGTTGATGATGACGCCTTGCTTCTGCCAAGTGTTGAGAACGCCATCCTTGGCCGTTGCCTGCACGATGGTGGCCCGGGCGTTGTCGACGGCTGTATAGAGCACCGTAGGCGTGCCGCCAGCATCGTAGGCGCAACCGCTCCAGCAGCCCTTGATGTCGTAGCTCTCACCCGGGGCGATGGCTATGGGTTCCTCGCGCCAGTCGTAGAGATTTGCGCTGGAGAGATGACCCCAATGGAGGCGAGCCATGTAGGGGCCGTTGGCATTCTTCTGGAAGAACACATGATAGCGGCCGTCGGCGTAGAGCATGCC
>CADCOX010000409.1 GCA_902803195.1 uncultured Bacteroidales bacterium | reverse complement strand
TTCGCGCATCGGCACCTCGAAGCGCACGCCAAGCGAGCGGATGAAATCGCGACTTTGCTCGCCATTATATACAAAGGAATGGACAAGGCGAACCTGTTCCGAGCCTGCGTAGAAATAAAGACGGACGGTGAAAGGCAGCCAAGCCGTGGGCACGGTATTCTTGCCAAGCTCTTTGGATGTGGGAACGTTTGTAAGCTTCGTATGGGTGAGGTCCATCAGGAAGTTACCTTGGATCTTCACGACGGCCCGTACACTACCAGTGCGCTCCACTTCCACACTTTCGATGTTGGAGGTGTAGTGATGAAAGCCAATACTGTTGAGGTCTTCATTGTAGGGTTGGTCCTGTCGTGTGCAGATGAGTTGGCCGCTACCAGCTACGCGAGTGCCGTTGAGCACAAGGCTATCGAGGATGGTATAACCCTTCTTGGGAATAAATGCTTGCAGATGGCCCGTGTTGATGCATATTTGCGAGGGGCTCTCATTGACGGTTAGGGCTCTGGCTGAGGTGGTGGCAAGTGTCTTTCCCCGCTTGCCAATCTTTTCAAAACCTACGCTCTCGGTTCCGCCTGGTACTACGGCGGCAAAGCCACCCCATTTCACGCTGCCATCGGGCCAATAAGCTGTGGGCCAGAAGTCGGCGGGAATCACTTCGCCTTTGTCCGTCGTCAGACGAAAGCCGTCCGTGGGTTTCATCTCGCCCTTGAGGAAGGGAATGCCGAAGCTGACAGGCTTGGCCGTCGTTGGCGTCTTGCCTATCCAGTGGAGTTGTGCCGTCGGGGCCGAATGGAGGGCTGCCGAGCAGCACAATAAAAGGGCTGTAAAAAGGTGTTTCATATCACAAATCATGCTTTTTATGGCACAAAGATAGCATAAAAATCAGAAAACGATACGTCATTTGTAGATTATTTGCTAAATTTGCAGCCACAAATCCCATAAATTCCCCTTGAATATGCATAAAATACTATTTACAACGCTCGCTATGCTCCTCTCTGTGGGTGTGCTCGCGCAGTCTAAAGTTTACTTCATCGAGGATATTTCGCCAGAGTCGTTGGTGAAGATCTATAAGGCTGTCGGTCGCGAGGCCCATGGTCGTGTGGCGGTGAAGATCAGCACGGGCGAAGGCGGCAACAAGCACTACTTGAAGCCTACCCTCATCCGCAACCTTGTCGAGGAGGTCAACGGCACCATCGTTGAGTGCTGCACCGCTTATGGCGGCACACGTCAAGACAAAGCCAAGCACTGGCAGACCATCCACGAGCATGGCTTCGACAGTATCTTTGCCGTCGACCTTATGGACGAATTCGGGCAGATGCGCATCCCCGTCAAGGACCGCCGTCATATTAAATACGACATCGTGGGTGATCATCTAGGTGCCTATGACTTCATGATCAACCTGGCTCATTTCAAAGGGCACACCATGGGCGGTTTCGGTGGCGTGCTCAAGAACGCCAGCATCGGCGTCGCCTCGACTGCAGGCAAGGCTTACATCCACAGTCATGGTGTCACCGACGACCCCTCTGAATGCTGGCAGCACACTCAGCCTCAAGATGCCTTCCTCGAGTCCATGGCCGCCGCTGCACAGGCTGTCCATGAGTATTTTGGGCACGGAAAGAACATCTTGTACATCAACGTGATGAACAATATGAGCGTAGACTGCGACTGCGATGGCAATGCGGCAGCGCCTCTGCTGAAGGACATGGGCATACTCGCTTCCACTGATCCTGTAGCCCTCGATCAGGCTTGCCTCGACAAGGTGTTCAGTCATCAGGCTCAGGCTGGCGATGACAACAAACCTCTCATCGAACGCATCAGTTCCCGCCACGGCACCCACACTGTCGACCATGCCGAGAAAATAGGTTTAGGAAGCAAGAAATATAAACTCATCACCATCAAGTAACCATCTTAGCGATCGACCCTGGTTGCTTTGTTCGGCGAAGGGCCTTGTACTTTGAACTTTAAACTCTCAACTCTCTATTAATCATGCACTCTCATCTCATTCGCCTCTTCTCTGTCGCTGCGGCATCACTGCTCGCCTGCGCCTGTACCTCTACGCCTCAGACGGCCGACGAGGTCAATGATTCCACGACCCCCCTTCACCTCCTGAAGCCCGATTACAAAGTACCTTACGGCGAGCTCTCGGCCGACTCCGTCAAGGCCGATCTCGACCGCATCTTTGCTTACATCGACAATGAACTGCAACCCGCTTTCTTGGACAAAGACGGCAATGCCCTCGCCGAGGACGCCCTCTCGCCACTGCCTGAAGGAGCCACCCTCAAGCGTGGCGCTTTCCGAATCGGCAGCTATGAGTGGGGCATCACCTATCAGGCTCTCCTCGCCGCCAAAGCCGCCACGGGCGACCAGCGTTATGAGCAGTACGTAGGCCGCGCAATGAACATGTTGCGCCGTGCCTATCCCCTTTTCAAGCAGCGCGATGCCGCCAAGACCGAGATTGAGGACGCACAGATGGAGCAGGTCATCCATCCTCGCGCCCTCGATGACTGCGGCACAATGTGCACTGCCATGATGAAGTATGCCACCGCTTTCCCCGATGGCCGTCAGGACGGCGCACAGGGTGCTCTCGTCTCCATCGACACGCTCATCAACAACTATTTCCAGTTCGTTGAACACGGCCAGTACCGTCTGCCCGACGGCATGTTTGCCCGCCATCGTCCGCAGCACAACACCGTTTGGCTTGACGACATGTATATGGGCATTCCCACCATCGCCTACGCTGGCATCTACACGGCCGACGCTAAGTACTTCGACGAGGCTGCCACGATGTACAAGAACTTCGTCCGTCGCATGTGGGTCCCCGAGAAGAAGATCTATCGTCACGGCTATGTCGAAGGTCTCGCACAGCAACCCACCTACCATTGGGCGCGCGCCAACGGCTGGGCCTTGCTGACTACTGTCGAACTCCTCGACATGCTGCCTGAGTCGCACCCCGACCGCGAGTTCATCCTCAACCAACTGCGTGAGCACATCGCAGGCCTCTGCGCCCTGCAGTCCAGCGAGGGCTTCTGGCATCAGCTCCTCGACCGCAACGACAGCTACCTCGAAACATCGGCCACTGCCATCTATTGCTATGCCATCGCCCACGCCATCCGCAAGGGATGGATTGAGGGCATCACCTACGGCGGAGTGGCCCAACTTGCCTGGCACGCCATCTCCACCAAGATCACCGACGATGGCAAGGTCGCCGGCACCTGCGTCGGGACGGGTATGGCTTTCGACCCCGCCTTCTACTACTATCGCCCCGTCAGCGCCGCCGCCGCTCATGGCTATGGACCAGTTATCTGGGCGGGAGCCGAGATGATCAACCTCCTCGGCGAGTGGTATCCACGCACCAACGACAGCGGCCTCCACTACTACGAGCAGGAGCAGAAGAACCCCTCGCCCCTCTTCTATCTCACCGAGGATGGCGAAGGCGAGGCCGTCAAGTAAGGGTTGTCATTTCTCTCTTGAAGTAGACCTTAATCCTCACGGAGGTCGCAGACGAGAACCGTGTCTGCATCCGTGAGGATTCTTTATGCCCATGCTAGTGGACTATTGGCTTCGGGCTGCACCTATGCACGCAACGCCCTACACGTATATACGCATCGGCCCACACGTATATAGGCATCGCCCTGCACGTATATACGCATCGGCCTGCACGTATATACGCATCGGCCTGCACGTATATAGGCAACGATCCACGCATATATACGTGAAGGGCGTGAGATGGAATTTATGTCGTTGAGGCGTTATACGCATAAGGGTAGATGGTATGTAAAGGCAGGGAATTGTGCCTGTCGGATTTAGACTTAGGATATCTGCGGCAGTTTACGCTTTTCGTCGAAACGATGCATTATCATTACTTTTTTGCGGAATTGTTTGGCGGTTCGGCTGAATTGCGTTACTTTTGCTCACCAAAATCGTGAATGATGATAGACCGACTTACAGTCGATAAGATTCTGGATGCGGCGAACATCGTGGATGTCGTCTCGGACTTCGTGACCCTCAAGCGCGCAGGAGCGAACTTGAAGGGGCTGTGCCCGTTCCATGACGACCGCACACCCTCGTTTATGGTTTCGCCCTCGAAGAACATCTGCAAGTGCTTCGCTTGCGGCAAAGGCGGTACGCCGGTCCACTTCATCATGGAACACGAGCAGCTGACCTACCCCGAGGCGCTGCGCTATCTGGCCAAGAAATATCACATCGAAGTTCAGGAACGCGAACTGACCGACGAGGAGAAGGTGCAGCAGAGTGAGCGCGAGAGCCTGTTCGTGGTCAACGAGTGGGCCAACGAGTGGTTCCAGCGCCAGATGAACGAGACGGTAGACGGGCGTGCAGTGGGGCTTGCCTATTTCCGTCAGCGCGGCTTTCGCGACGATATCATCAAGCGTTTCCAGCTGGGCTTCTGCCCCGATAAGTACGATGCGCAGTGGCAGGCGGCCAAGGCCGAGGGCTTCAACGAGGATTTCATCTTGAAGACGGGCCTCTGCATCCGCAACGAGGCGGGCAAGACCTACGACCGATTCCGCAATCGCGTCATCTTCCCCATCCACACGCTCTCGGGCAAGGTGGTCGGGTTCGGCGGACGCGTGCTGGACAGTCGCACGAAGGGCGTCAACATCAAGTACCAGAACTCGCCAGAGAACGCTATTTATTCGAAGCGCCGCGAGCTCTACGGCTTGTTCTTCGCCAAGAAGGCTATCGTCAAGGAGGACCTCTGCTATCTGGTGGAGGGCTACACCGACGTGATGGCTATGCATCAGATGGGCGTTGAAAACGTAGTGGCTTCAAGTGGTACAGCATTGACGAACGAGCAGATACGTGCCATCCACCGCTTCACGGAGAACATTGTGGTCATCTACGACGGTGACGCAGCCGGCATTAAAGCTTCGCAACGAGGCATCGACATGCTGTTGGCTGAAGGTATGAGTGTGCGCCTATTGTTGCTGCCCGATGGCGACGATCCCGACAGCTTTGCCCGCAAGCACACGGCGACAGAGTATCAGGATTATCTCAAAGAGCATCAGGTGGACTTCATCCGCTTCAAGACCGACCTCTTGCTCAACGAGGCGCAGGGCGACCCCATCAAACTCTCGCGACTGGTCAACAACATCGTCGAAAGTCTGGCTGTCATCCCCGATGAAATTACACGCACCTTTTATATTAAGGAGACCTCGCAGATGCTGTCGCTCAGCGAGGGCATCATCACCAAGGCTGTCTCCAAGCAGAGGCAGCGGATGCGAGAGGAGCGACAACGCGAGCGAGAAAGGCAAAGACCTAACGGACCTTCCACCGAAAGCCCCACCCCCGACCCCTCCAGCCAGAAAGAGGAGGAGGCTAGCGTAGTTTCGGCAAGCGGAAACGATAATCTCCCCTCACAGGGAGATTCAGAGGGAGCTTTCTCTGAAGCCTTAGGAGGGGCTTCCCCTTCCCTGATGGGAGAGGCTGGGGGAGGGCCAGCCAAGAGTGGGTCTTTAGTCCTTCAGACCGAGGCGCTGCTCGTGCAGATGATCGTTAGGCATGGCGAAAAGGTGATGTGTGAGGTCCCTGATGGGGATGGTGAGCAACGCCCGCTCAAGGTCGTGGAGTTTGTACAGTATGCGCTGGCACAGGACGATTTGGAACTGCATGACCCCCTTCATCGGCAGATTCTTGATGAGGCTTTGCAGCACTACAACGAAGAAGGTTTCCGTTGCGACCGCTACTTCGAGAACCATCCCGATTTGGCCGTTGCCAATTTGGCCAACGAACTGGCTCATGACTCTGAGACGCTCAGCCGCATTCATGAGAAGGGCATACCCATCAAGCCCGAAGAGGAACGCCTTATGGAGTTGCTGCCTCACCTCATCGCTGACTACAAATTGGCCCTCGTGGACGATGAGGTGAAGACGCTCATGCAACAGATGCGCGACCCCGCTGTGCTCGCCGACAAAGCGGCTTACATCCGCCTGATTCAGCGTTATCAGGAGCTGAAGCAGGTGCAAGGCGAACTGGGCCGCCTCAGGGGTGATCGTGTATTTGCCTGACGGACAAAGTCAAAGACTAATGCCGTAGCAATGCTTGACCTCGTCCATAACAAACGAACTTTTCAACGACCCTAAACTCTCGATGGTGCCCAACTTGTCGAGCAGTATCTGCTGGTACTGCGCCATGTCTTGAACATTGATCTTCAGGAGGTAATCGAAGTCGCCAGAGATGTTGTAGCACTCGGTTACCTCTGGTATCTCGTGGATGCGACGCGTGAAGTCAAGGGCAATGTCGTGGTTCATGCGTGAAAGTTTGACGCTGCAGAAAACCACGAATGCGCGATTGAGTTTCTGCGCATCCAGTACTGCTACGTATTTCTTGATGACACCTTGGCGTTCCAAACGCTTTAAACGCTCGAAAACGGGCGTCGGAGTGAGGTGTACGGCAGTAGCTAACTCCTTGGTTGTCAGCTTGGCATCATTCTGAAGTGTACGCAGGATGGCAAGGTCGATGCGGTCGAATTGTTCCATACTTAGAATAATATTCTATGAAAGGCCCTTTCGAATAAAAGGCTGAGAGCGCCTGTTCTGTAATGCGCTGCAAATTTAGTGTTGTTTTCTGAACTTTCAAAAAGATTTGGAAGATATTTCCAAAATATAGTACCTTTGCAGCGCAAAACCGATAATGACGGGAACGTTAACGTGAACGAAAACGGTAACAATAACAAATACGAACGCTAATCTTTAATCACTAAACAATAATGACTATGGCAACTGAAAAGAAACTCCGCTTCGAGACTCTCCAACTGCACGTTGGACAAGAAAAACCCGATCCCGCTACCGATGCACGCGCGGTACCTATCTATCAGACTACGAGCTACGTCTTTCGCAACTCGCAGCATGCTGCCGACCGTTTTGGTCTGCGTGATGCGGGCAATATCTACGGACGTCTGACCAACTCCACGCAGGGCGTCTTCGAGGATCGCGTGGCTGCGCTCGAAGGAGGCGTCGCCGGACTGGCCGTGGCCTCGGGCGCCGCCGCCGTCACCTATGCTCTGCAGAATATCGCACAGGCAGGCGACCATATCGTGGCAGCTGACAACCTTTATGGCGGCTCGTTCAACCTGATTACGCACACGCTCGCCACTCAGGGTATCACCAACACAATCGTCAAAGTTAACGATCTGGCCGTCCTCGAGGCAGCCATCCTGCCCAACACAAAGACCGTCTATGCTGAGACCTTCGGCAATCCTAACTCTGACGTGACCGATATCGAAGGCGTAGCGGCCGTAGCGCATCGTCATGGTATCCCCCTCATCATCGACAACACGTTCGGTACACCTTATCTGATTCGTCCGATTGAACATGGAGCAGATATTGTGGTCCACTCAGCAACAAAGTTCCTGGGCGGACATGGGGCCTCGCTCGGCGGCGTGATTGTGGACGGAGGCAAATTTGACTGGAAGGCCAATCCCGACCGCTTCCCGTCGCTGGCCAAGCCCGATCCCTCCTATCATGGTGCTATCTTTGCCGATGTGGCCGGAGCTGCAGCATTCGTCACTCGCATCCGTGCGGTCATCCTGCGCGACACAGGCGCTACGCTCTCTCCGTTCAACGCGTTCATCCTCCTTCAAGGCGTGGAGACGCTCAGCTTGCGCGTGGAACGTCACGTGGAGAATGCGCTGAAGGTGGTCGATTTCCTGAAAAACCACCCGAAGGTGGCCAAGGTCAACCACCCGAGTCTGCCCGACCACCCCGAGCATGCCCTCTACAACCGTTACTTCCCGAATGGGGGCGGAAGCATCTTCACCTTCGAGATTAAAGGCGGGCAGGACGAAGCTTGGCGCTTCATAGATGCACTTCAGATCTTCTCGCTGCTGGCGAATGTGGCCGACGTGAAGAGTCTTGTTATCCACCCCTATACCACTACTCATTCGCAGATGAGCCCGCAGGAATTGGCCGATCAGCATATCACGCCTGCAACCGTGCGACTCTCTATCGGTACGGAGCACATCGACGATATCCTCGATGACCTCAGTCAGGCTCTCGACAAGATTTGAAATGCACATTTTCGGCCATTCATAACCGCGTTTTCGCGGAAAAATAGTATCTTTGCAACACGAACACAGACAAAGACCCGCGCCCTCGGTTGGTCGGCTCCGTAGAAGGGGCTTATAGGAGGGTTTGCTATTATGATTGCTAAACAATTGACAGAACTGATTGGTCATACCCCTTTGCTCGAGCTGAACCGCTACTCGACAGCACAAGGACTTGCAACGCCACTCGTGGCGAAGGTGGAATTCTTCAACCCCGGTGGTAGCGTGAAAGATCGCATCGCGCTCGCCATGATTGAGGATGCCGAGGATCGAGGCGTACTCACGCCTGGCGCTACCATTATCGAACCCACCAGCGGTAACACAGGCGTGGGACTGGCGCTCGTGAGTGCCGTTCGCGGCTATCACCTCATCCTGACAATGCCCGAGACGATGAGCGTTGAGCGTCGCAACCTCGTGAAAGCCTATGGCGCCGAGGTACGCCTCACACCCGGCAAAGATGGTATGGCTGGCGCTATACGTGAGGCTGAAGCGTTGCGCGATAGCATCCCTGGAAGCGTGATCCTACAACAATTCGAGAATGCCGCCAACCCGCGTAGGCATTACGAGACCACGGGCATCGAGGTCTGGCAGCAGACTGAAGGTACGGTGGACATCTTCGT
>CADCOX010000408.1 GCA_902803195.1 uncultured Bacteroidales bacterium | reverse complement strand
TCCAGACATCGCTCTCGCTCGGGTCGCCAACAACCACAATGGCCAAAGCAGCGCCCGAGAGGAAATCGGCGCCCTGAGCCTTGCACATCGACAATTTCTCCAGCATATCGCGGTCGTCAACAACGACGAATTGCCAGGCATGCTTGCCCTTGCTCGAGGGCGACATGAGCGCACTCTTCAGTAGAGTCGCAACATCTTCGCTCGACAGACGTTCATCAGTGAACTTACGCATTGAGCGGCGTAAACGCATCAATTCTGCGAAACTTTCCATGTTCGTTATGTTCTTATTCTGCTATTATTGGCGCAAAGGTAAGCAAAATTTCCCTATCTCATCATTACATTTTTCATTTTAATTCATTTTAGCCGCTTTTTGCCATGCCAACAGTACATTTTTCAATTTTCACTTTTCACTTTTCATTTTATTTGCCCTGCCAACAGTACATTTTTCACTTTTCACTTTTCACTTTTCATTTTATTCCCTACCTTTGCAGTCATGGAACCGAACAATCAGGAACTCGAGTTAGCGCGTAATTACGCGCTCTATACGCATCGCAATATCTTCCTCACGGGCAAAGCAGGAACGGGCAAGACCACCTTCCTGCGACGGCTGCAAGAAGAGACCCGCAAACGCATGATTGTAGTCGCGCCAACGGGCGTGGCTGCCATCAATGCCGGGGGCGTCACTATTCACTCGTTCTTCCAACTCGCCCCAGGGCTCTTCCTACCCGGGCAGATGATTGCCGGACGCGACCCTAAAAGCCGTTATTCCTTCTCCAAACAGAAAATCAATATCCTGCGCTCGCTCTCGCTGCTCGTCATCGATGAGATTTCCATGGTCAGAGCCGACCTCCTGGACGCCATCGACGATGTGCTGCGGCGCTATCAGGACCGCTCCAAGCCCTTCGGAGGCGTGCAGTTGTTGCTCATAGGCGACCTACAACAGTTGGCGCCTGTAGCCACTGAAAGCGAATGGCCACTCCTCAGCGAGTTCTACTCGACACCTTATTTCTTCTCTTCACGCGCGCTCCAACAGACTGACTTCGTCTGCATCGAATTGCGTCACGTCTACCGCCAGCAAGACAATCGATTCGTCAACATCCTCAATGCTGTGCGCGACAACCGCCTGACGCCCGAGGTCATGCAGGCACTCAACGCCCGTTACAGCCCACGGTTCCAACCGCATGAAGGCGAGGATTGGATTACGCTTACGACCCACAACTATCAGGCTTCGCAACTCAACGCCCGCCGTCTGGCCGAACTCCCCTCTCCCTCGATATCCTTCACTGCCAAGGTCACAGGCGAGTTTCCCGAGACTTCCTATCCCACCGACTTCGAGCTAACACTGAAAGTAGGGGCACAAGTGATGTTCTGCAAGAATGACCCATCGCCCGAGAAAACCTTCTACAACGGACGCATTGGGCGCATCGAAGCCATCAATGGCGACCGCGTGACGGTGCTCTGCCGCCGCGACCCTTCACCGAGCGCCTCAGAACAAGTCGGCGACAGCCGTTCTACAAACACCTTCGACCGCATTGAAGTCCATCCCCTATCTTGGGACAACACGCGATACGTCACCGACTCATCTACCGGTACGATTCACGAGGAGGTCATTGGTTCATTTACGCAGATACCCTTGCGAACGGCCTGGGCCATAACCATCCACAAGAGCCAGGGACTCACATTCGACCATGCCATCATCAACGCCGGACGCGCGTTCTCTCATGGTCAGGTCTATGTAGCCCTCTCGCGCTGCCGCACCCTCGAAGGGCTCATCCTCGCCACGCCTATCACGGCCGACATCATCACGACGGACCCTGATGTCATCCAGTTCAATGCCTACGCTGCCGACCATAAGCCTTCGGTCGAAACCTTCCTGCGTGACCGTCGCTCATTCATCGAGGACATTCTTTGCGACATCTTCGATTTCAAAGCCATATCCATGCGAATGCGTTACGTCGCACGCTTGGCAGCTGAGCATTTCTCGGCTTACTTCCCTTCTTATGCCCATGCAGTAGCAGCAACAGCCACTGAAGTGGACAATCAATTGACCTCGGTCGGGCTCAAATTCCAACAACAGATACGCCAACTCATCCCTCTTGCCGACTCGTTCAGCGCCAACACAGCTTTGCGCGAGCGCATCCGCAAAGGAATGAGTTACTATGCCTCCGCCACGGCTCGCACCCTCGGCGATTTCTTCGAACAGGTAGTACCCGAACTCGACAACAAGCGTGTGCGCGAACTTTTCATGAACGAGTACAACCTCCTACACACCGATTTCGACGAGAAAATGGCTATCTTCATCGCCTGCATGAACGATTTCTCCCTCACCGCTTATTGGGACGCCAAAGCTCGTGCCTCAATGACCGAAGACACGACAACCAAGAAGCGCGCTCCCCGCAAGCGCAAAGCCTCTACCCCCACTTCTACCTCCATCGCGACAACGCACGTCTCCCCCTCTTCCTCGACAGCGCACGGCGATTTTGTCGCCGTGTCCTCCTCCTCTTCGACAACGCACGTCCCCCTCTCTCCCTCGACAGCGCACGGCGATTCTGTCGCCGTGTCCCCCTCCTCCTCTCGTCGCCCAACGAAGGTCGCGATTGACTTCGAAGCCATCCACAATCCCACCCTCTATCGTTGTCTCTTAGATTGGCGCAAAGCCGTCTCCAAAGCCCGCCACTTACCACCCAACTATATTATGGGCATAAAAACCATCATCGGCATTACCAACCTCCTTCCACAGACTCCCGAGGACCTCCTTGCTATTCCGGGCATAGGCAAAAAGACACTTTCCGACTATGGCGCTGACCTCCTTGAACTCGTCCGCCAGAACTCGTGAACTATCTGACATTCGTCATTCATCATTCGCCTTTCGTCATTTTTTTCACTTTTCACTTTCAACTTTTCTATTTTATTCCTACCTTTGCACCATGAAACAAGCCATGATCTTCGCAGCAGGTCTCGGTACGCGCCTCAAACCGCTCACCGACACAATGCCCAAAGCCCTTGTCCCCGTGGCAGGAAAGCCATTACTCGGACATATCATCGAGCGCTTGCGTGCCTTTGGCGCCGAACGTATCGTCATCAACATCCATCACTTCGGCCAGCAGATCATCGACTACCTCGACCGTCACGAACGCTTTGGACTCGACATTCGCATCAGCGACGAGCGACAAGCCCTACTCGATACGGGCGGCGGTATCAAGAAAGCACGCCCCCTATTCGACCCCTCTTCACCTATCCTCATCCACAACGTCGACATCCTCTCAGACGCCGACCTCGAAGCCATCTACGCTTCTGCCCAAACAGCGTTCAGCGATTCTGTCGCCGAAAATCACCGCTCCAACCCTGCGACAGCGTTCGGCGATTCTGTCGCCGAAGCCGTTCTCCTTGCCTCCCCTCGCAAGACCTCTCGCTACCTCCTATTTGGTCCCGACCGTCGTCTCGTAGGATGGCAGAATATCACCACCGGCAAACTACGCGGCCCCATCGCCTCCTGCCCTGCCGCGTCCTTTCAGACGAACGCCCCCCTACGTCTTGCCTTCTCTGGCATCCACGTCTTCAACCCATCCCTCTTCCCGCTCATGGATGCTTGGCCAGACAAGTTCTCCATCATCGACTTCTACCTGAGTACGTGTGCCTCCCACACTATCCTTGGTTATCCCGCCCCCGAGCTCCACCTCATGGACGTTGGCAAACTCGACACCCTCGCCGCTGCTGACACCTTCGTCCAATCCCTCAACTCCTGATCATTCCTTGCGATAGCCCTCGGCGATTCAGTCGCCGAGACCTCTCCAAACTCATAAGCCCTCATCATGCAGAAAATCATCATCCTCGACTTCGGTTCGCAGACCACACAACTCATCGGACGACGCATACGCGAGCTCGATACCTTCTGCGAGATTCTTCCTTACAACAAGTTCCCTCAGGACGACCCCGACATCATCGGCGTCATCCTCAGCGGCTCGCCTTACAGCGTCTATGACCCAGAAGCCTTCCGCGTCGACCTCTCTCAGTTCCGTGGCCGCTACCCGATCCTCGGCATCTGCTACGGCGCACAGTATATGAGCCACACCCTCGGCGGACGCGTCGAACCCGCTCCCTCACGCGAGTATGGACGTCAGAATCTCACCTCCATCGATCTCAACAACCCGCTCTTCCAAGGTTTTGAAATGGGATCGCAAGTTTGGATGAGCCACGGCGACACCATTACTGCCCTGCCCGAAGGTTTCAAGACCATCGCCTCCACCGAGACGGTCCACTATGCAGCCTATCAAGCAGAGGGCGAACCCCTCTGGGGTGTGCAGTTCCATCCCGAGGTTTTCCACTCCAGTCAAGGGTCGCTGCTGCTCAAGAACTTCGTCGTAGACATCTGCGGCAGTCATCAGGACTGGAGTGCAGCTTCCTTCGTAGAGACTACAGTCAACGAACTGCGCCAACAGCTGGGCAATGACCGCGTCATCCTCGGCCTCTCGGGAGGCGTAGACAGTAGTGTAGCTGCCGTTCTCATCAGCCGAGCCATAGGCGACCGCCTCACATGCATCTTCGTCGACCACGGCATGCTCCGCAAGAACGAATTCACACAGGTCATGGAGGACTATAAAGTGCTCGGCCTCAACGTTCTCGGCATCGATGCTTCAAGTAAGTTCTTCAATGACCTCGCAGGAGTCACCGAGCCCGAACAAAAGCGCAAGATCATCGGTCGCGACTTCATCGAAGTCTTCAATGCTGAGGCGAAGAAAATCTTTAATAGTCAATCTTCAAACAGTAAATGTAGATGGCTTGCGCAAGGCACCATCTATCCCGACCGCATCGAATCGCTCAACATCACAGGCAAAGTCATCAAGAGTCATCACAACGTAGGCGGTCTGCCCAAGGAGATGAACCTGCAGCTCTGCGAGCCCTTGAAATGGTTGTTTAAGGACGAAGTGCGTCGTGTAGGCCGTCAGCTGGGCATGCCCGAGCACCTCATCACCCGCCATCCCTTCCCCGGACCCGGACTGGCCGTTCGCATTCTGGGTGATATCACCCCAGAGAAGGTGCATATCCTGCAGGAAGCTGACGATATCTTCATCCGTGGCCTGCGCGAATACAAGGTCAAGCTCAGTGGTGACGAAGCCCGTCGCGTGCTGGCCGCAGGAGTTCCTATTCAGCAAGCAAACAACTCGTCAACTGAAGAAATAGAGGTCTCCCTCTACGACCAAATTTGGCAGGCAGGTGTCATCCTTCTTTCCGCCGTCCGTAGCGTAGGGGTTATGGGCGACGAGCGCACTTACGAGCATCCCGTGGCCCTCCGCGCCGTCACCAGCACCGACGCCATGACTGCCGACTGGGCTCACCTCCCCTACGACTTCATGGCCCGCGTCTCCAACGACATCATCAACCACGTCCGTGGCGTCAACCGCGTCTGCTACGACATCTCGTCCAAACCGCCAGCCACCATCGAGTGGGAGTAGTCGACAATCGCTCTTTCCACAAACCTAAAACTATTTCTACACATCCAACATCGCCGCCAGAACATCCGAGCTGGCGGCTTTTATCCAATAAGATTTTTCATTACTTCTTCAAATACTCCGACATTCCGCAGCCCGCTATCCATGCGGGCTGCGACTGTATTAGTGTCGCGGAGAGTTCCTTATCAACAATACCTTAATCATCTCACCGGTCCTGCGCACTTTTCCCCTATTTTTCGTCTTTCCTTTTATTTTCCTTCATTTCATTCTTCTCTTTTCCATATTATCATTATCTTTGTGGCGGTAAAACTGAAGAGAGACCCTTTTCAAGAAGTTAGGGTATAGTTTACTGGAAAATGAAAGAGAACAAGATTATCATATATCAGACAGAGGATGGACAGACGCTGCTATACGTGCGCCAACAATAATAAAGATGACTCATGAGCTGCAATCTCAACACTAATGCGGAGTGATATTTGTATAATTGTTGATATTAAAAAAAGCAATCAGATGATGAGTAGATTTCTTCATGTCTGTTTATGCCTGATGTTTGCATTGAGCATTCAGGCGGTTCCTGCCTATAAGGGAAAGGTCACTATCACTCAGCCAGATGGAACTGTTGTGACCGTACAGTTGCATGGAGATGAGTATCTGTCTTTCACGACTACGGCCGACGGCTATTCTGTTGTGAAGAGTGCCGATGGCTATTTTCGCTATGCGAGGAAGGAGAAGGGCTCGCTCGTGGCGACGGACGTCATCGCCCACGACAGCGACGGTCGTACGGCGGACGAACGACACTTCCTTTCGTCGACAAAGAAATTCCTTGCTCCAGAGATTAGTCCTGAAATGCAGGAAATGAGGAGAAACAACATCGCACGACAAAGGGAAGCGCTCGCTAAGCGTCGGGCTGGCAGGTTCGACTACGATCTTTTCCGCGGACTGCTCATCTTGGTAGAGTTTAGTGACAAAAAGTTCTCCCGCAACGATTATAGCGAAATCATCAACGATATGGTGAACAAGGAGAACTATACAGGTTTCACAGATGTTAATGGTAATTTCCAGGCTTACACCGGTAGCGTACGTGATTATTTTCATGACAACTCTTCAGGTAAGTTCACTCCTCAGTTTGACGTAGTAGGACCTGTTTCTGTTCCATATAAGCAAAACGACTGTGGAAGTAATTCTGATAGAGTCTTTACTGCCGCTGTTGCAGCCGCAAACTCGTTGGTGGATTATAGTAAATACGACGCTGATGCTGACGGAACGGTGGATGCCATCTATTTCATCGTAGCAGGGTCGGCATCGTCGAGCGACCCTAATAACCCGCAACACCTTTGGCCATATCAAAGTACTTTTTTATATTTATATAATAAGAACTTCGATGGAAAGAATTTGGGACTATATGCTTGTTCGACTGAGTTGTGGGAAAGTGAAGAGTCAAACGTCTTAGACGGCATAGGCACGTTCTGTCATGAGTTCAGCCATGTGCTCGGATTGCCCGATTTTTATGATACAGACTATGAACAAGGCGGTGGAATGAGTATAGTTCCAGGTTCTTGGTCAGTGATGGCTGATGGATGTTATAATAATAAAAGTCGCACGCCAGCGGGCTATTCTCTTTTCGAACGCTATGCTTTAGGTTTCGCCGAACCGACAACCATCAATAGTGAGGGAAGCTACACGCTTAAGAGTATAGATGAAGCTAATACTGGCTTTCGGATAAACACTACGGTGGATAAAGAGTTTTTCTTCCTTGAGAATCGTCAGAAAACGAAATGGGACTCTTACCTGCCTGGTACAGGTATGCTTGTGTTCCGTGTAGATTCCACTGATGCAAGGGTTTGGACCATCAACAGGGTCAACGCAAACCCAGAGCATAATTACTATGAACTACTTCGCGCTGGAGGATATAAAAATGGCGGATATGCTTCTGACCCATTCCCAGGAAAGAACCATATTACTGAGCTAAACTACATCACATCGCCTGCCAATCTGATGCCTTGGGCCGACGGACTCACGCGATGGGGGCTCAAAAACATCCGCGAACAGGAGGGTGTCATCTACTTCGACATCGAGGATGCCTCCGACCTGTGGCGTATGACCCTTCCCGAAGAGATATCATTGGACGGAGGGGAAACGAAAAGGCTCACCATCACGTTTACGCCAACGTCGAAGGCAGAGGAGGTCACATGGACTTCAAGCGATAGCAGCATCGCTACTGTGGATGCAGAGGGGAACGTGACAGGTCTGAAGGTGGGAATATGCACAATAACGGCAACATCTGTCTCAGGAAAGACGGCCAGTTGCAAGGTGACGGTGGGCAACGGCATCGTCCAAATAGGGCCACTTAAGTTTTCCTATAGCCTCGGCAACTCCGTCGCCACCATCATTCAAGACAAGAGCTACAGGGATTTGACTGAGGTTGAACTGCCTGCCACGGTAACCATCGACGACAGAACCTATCGGGTGGCTGTGGGCAGCTATGCATTCAATGGTTGCTCGAATATAACATCGCTGAAATTGCCTGAGGGACTTGAGTCCATTGGCGACTATGCTTTCGCAAAAATGAGTAGATTGACCGAGCTTGAGTTGCCAAACTCTCTGAAAAAGATTGGTGTGGGTGCTTTTGTTAATAATACGAAACTTGTCACTGTACTCTCCCACCTCAGTGATCCCCCTGTCATCGGCGATAACACATTTTCCATTAGTCGCTGGAACGAAGAAACCCATCTATACGACTCTATTCCTTCGTCGGCTACGCTTTTCGTGCCCGAAGGCACTAAGGCAAAGTATGAGGCCATAAAAGGATGGACGATGTTTGCAAACATCGAAGAGGGAGAGCCTATGGAGACAATGGTCGGCCAACTGAAATACTACTGTACCACAGGCGGCACCACAGCCACGGTCATTAAGGATGACAGCTACAAGGAACTGACAGAGGTCAGCATTCCTGCTATGGTCATCATTAATAGAAAGATTTATCGCGTAACGGCTGTCGGCGAGAATGCTTTCTATCAATGTAATCGCATCAAGAGTCTTTCGCTGCCCGAAGGCCTTGAGTCTATTGGCAAAGCGGCTTTCTTCCAAGTTGTTTTATCCGAAGTGAACTTCCCCAGTTCGTTGAAGGCCATTGGCGATTATGCTTTCTACAACTGTTACTTCCTCAAGAGCGTTACCTTCCCTGAGGGCCTTGAGTCGATAGGCAGAGAAGCCTTTCGTAGTTGCCAACATCTTACCCGAGTGGAGTTGCCCTCCACCCTGTCGAGCATAGGGGAAGAAGCCTTCAGCGGAAACAACCTCAGCGTTGTGATTTCCCATATCATCGACCCACCTGTTATTAACGATAACGTGTTTGCCAACGCATACTGGGATCAGGAAAACCAAAACACTTATTGGAAACCATCTCCAGCTACGCTTCTCGTGCCCGAAGGCACCAAGGCGAAGTATGAGGCCATAAAAGGATGGACGATGTTTGCACGTATTGAAGAGTTTGAGGAAGGCACTGGTATCAGGTTGCCGCAATCTACCGCAGCTACTGATGGAGTATGGTATAACCTTCAGGGGATGAAAGTGGCTGAACCGCAAAAAGGTATCTTCATCAAGAGTGGGCGTAAAGTAGTAATCAAGTGACTCTGCTGAAGGTAATAAGTCAGCAAGTCGAATACCGACAATGGTATTCGCGAGTATCAATAATGATACTCGAGAGTCTCACCGGTGAGACTCGGCTCAACGAATATACGTGTGAGGCTTAGCGAATGGACGTGCTTGCTTATGAATTCTCTGTTGCCTTATCAACTAAGTAGTACGTCGAGAACCATCATAAGGACGAAACCGATGGCGAAGCCGATGGTGCTGAGGTTGCTATGCTTGCCTTCTGAGGCTTCTGGGATGAGCTCTTCGACCACGACGTAGAACATGGCGCCCGCAGCAAAAGCGAGCAGATAAGGCAAGGCGGGAGTCATCAGCGAAGCCAGCAGGACGACGGCCAAACCGCCGATAGGTTCGACGGCACCGCTCAAACTGCCAATCAGGAACGAACGCCACTTCGAGTTGCCAGCAGCCCGCATAGGCATGGAGATGATGGCTCCTTCGGGTACGTTCTGAATGGCAATACCGATGCTGACGGCCAACGCGCTGGCTACC
>CADCOX010000407.1 GCA_902803195.1 uncultured Bacteroidales bacterium | reverse complement strand
CGAGAAAGCTGATATCCGTCTTCACGACTTGGCTGTTATCCGCGACCCCTATGTAGCCATCGGTCTTGTGGTGCTCGTGATGTTTATCGTCATCGCGCTCACTAATATGCCTTCGCTCAAAGGAGAGAATGACGCGACGACCAGTGCCCGCACTACGCTTTCGCGCCTGTGGCATAACAAGATTTACCGCAACGGCGTGTTTGCTCAGGTGCTATATGTGGCAGCCCAGATCATGGTATGGACCTTCATCATTCAGTATGCCGACCACCTTGGCATCGATAAAGCCACAGCCCAGCGCTGGAACATCTTGGCGATGTCGCTCTCATTGACGGGCCGTTTCGTTGGCACTTACATCATGAAATGGATTAACCAGCGTCGGCTGTTGATGATTTTCGGCATCGGTGCTTCGATCTGCACCCTCGGTGCCATCTGTATCGAAGGTATGTTGGGCCTCTACTCGTTGGTGTGCATCAGCCTCTTCATGTCCATCATGTTCCCCAGTATCTACGGTATTGCCCTTGAGAACGTACAGACTGAGGACACCTCCCTCGGAGCCGCCTTCCTCGTCATGGCCATCGTGGGTGGAGCTTTGATGCCTCCCTTGCAGGGACATCTCATTGACCAACAGGTCATCTTCGGCTGGCCCGCCGTCAACGTCTCCTTCATCCTCCCCTTCATCTGCTTCATCTGCATCACCATCTACGGCTATCGTACCTTTAAACTCTCGAAAGCATGAGCACACAAGGATACCAAGTGAAAGAATACCATCAGCCCGTGAAGCGCTACTGCCAGACTATGGATCTGCGCGACAATCCAGAGTTGATAGCTGAATACCGCCGCCGCCACAGTCGAGAAGAATCGTGGAAAGAAATCCTCGACGGCATACATGAGGTTGGCATCCTCGAAATGGAGATTTACATCCTTGGCACTCGTCTCTTCATGATAGTAGAGACACCTCTCGACTTCGACTGGGACGCGGCTATGGCACGGCTCGCTACTTTGCCCCGACAGCAGGAGTGGGAGGATTACATGGCGATGTTCCAACAGTGCGCCGAAGGTGCCACCAGCGACGAGAAATGGCAGATGATGGAACGCATGTTTTACCTCTATTAAAGATCAAAATAACGTTGTCACGTTATAACGTAATAACGTAATAACAATAAACCGATGAAAGCATTACAGATTACTGTATTGTTGGCCGTCATAGTTATCCTGCTGACAATACCAGCACAGGCCATGGATAAGACTATCCTCCGCCCTGCTTTCAAGTCTTTAATAACATACGACCTCCTGCCCGTTAAGGTGGAGCTGACCAAGAAAGCTACCATCGTTCATTTCTACATCAACTGCGCAAAAAACAGGGATTGGAGTATGGACGGTGCGCAGCTGAAGGCCGACGGACAGACGTTCGCCTGCCGGCAGGCGCGCATCATCACGCACGACGGCTCTGAGGTGCTGGTCGACGAGCCATTGGAGTTCGGCAAAAGGATTGATAGGGACGCGCGCAAGGACTCCGTCATCCTCTGCTTCGACCCGTTGCCCAAGAGTGCCAAGACCTTTGATTATATAGAGTCTGATCAAGGTAACTCTTGGAAAATCTTCGGCATCCGTCTCGACAATAAGCTCTATCCCTCGCAACTGCCTCCCTATCAGCCACGGGAAGACGACGGGAAACCCCTGGAACCGATAGCCCTGAAGTACGGCGATGCAACAGCCACCATTACCATGCATGGCGACAGCATCAAGGGTTTTGGCTGGTTCGGAGATGTAAGCCGCGACTTTATAACAAACGAGGATAAGGTGGAAACAACGAAGACAGACACTACGCTTCGCTTTGTCCAACCCGCATATTCAACAGTACTCCCCCGGTTCACTGGCGCAAAGATAGAGCCCAATGCCCCTAGTGGTCAGTTCCCTATGTACCTGATTCCGGGCGAGACGCTGACGCTCGACATCGACCGCACGGCCATTCTGGCCAGGCAGTATGACTTCGCAGCCGGAAAGCCCAGCGGTCGTGGTTACCGCGTTGGCGGAACGATTGGCGACCTGAACCAAGTCCTGCTGGAGCATCTTGACCAATACTTCTTCACGCTCCCCGCGATGCCGCGCTACGACGAAGCGAAGGACTTCCCCGATTGGCGAGAGAAGATGTGGCAGAACCTCGATACCCTGCGGCAGGGAGTGCTCCTGCGCTCAGACTACACCCACAGGCAGAAGGACTTCTTCGCGCTGATGACAGACTTAACGTATTTGCGTGCCGTCTTAGAATACTATGATATCCTTAAGTGGAGGTTCCAACTGACAAATCCCGACAGCACTTTGGCGCACCTGACTAAGACCTATACCCTTGTAGACCCCCATGCCCGGGAGTTGCAGTTCGGTCGCGACGGGCGTAGCTTATACTTCCCTCTCGAACCGGAATTATTGCCTTATTGGGAGGCCAACGGACTGAACCATGGCGAGGTGTATGAGATGACCAAAAACTTTGCCAAAGCACAGACCCTCGGAGAGAAGATGAAGAACATTGAAGTGCAGACCGACAGCGCCATTCAGTCCGTACATCCTTATTTCCAGCCCGTGCTTCGTGCTTTCAACGACAGTACGCGTGTCCTTGCGGAGCGGCTGCAGCGGGAGGCCAAGGATCGCATCATGACGGCTCCCGAGGTGCCTGCCGATCAGCTCCTACAAGCCATTGCAAAGCAGTATCCCGGTAAGGTCATTTTCTTCGACCTCTGGGCCACGTGGTGCGGTCCCTGCAAGAAAGGTATCGAGGCGATGGAACCTCTGAAGGAACAGATGAAGGACAAGGACGTAGTCTTCGTCTATCTCACGGATGGGTCCAGCCCTGTCGGAGCATGGAAGAACTATGTCCTCAAGATTCCCGGCCGGCACTACCGCATTGGCTCCCTGAGCGAGCTCCCCGCCATCACCGGCATCCCCCAGTATTATCTCTACGACCGCCAAGGCCAGCGCGTCTGGGAACAAACCGGTTTCGGAGATGAAACGCTGCAGGTCATTGAAACGGAGATAGGAAAAGCTTTGCAATAAGATAAAAAGAGTTAGGTTCCCGCGCGTAAAAGGAAAAATATTCGTACCTTTGCACGCAAAATCCCACAGGTGCAACCAACACCCCTTTGGGAGTCAATCGTGAAGAGAACGTTTTTTTTAGCTTCAAGATATAATGAAAGCATTACAGATTTCTGATATTCACAATTTGGAGGTCATTGACCTTCCTATGCCGGAGCCCGCTGCCGACGAGGTGCTTTTACGCATCAGCTATGTAGGCTTCTGTGGTTCCGACCTCAACACTTTCCGTGGCCGCAATGCACTGGCTCTGAAGCCTGTCATTCCTGGTCATGAAATCAGTGCCGTTATCGAGAGGGTAGGCGAGAGCGTTCCTGCTGATCTACAGGCAGGGCAGTTTGTCACCGTGGATCCTTACACCGCTTGTGGTAACTGCCCCAGTTGCCGCCGTCGTCGGTTCAACGCCTGCCAACACAACGAGACGCTTGGCGTGCAGCGCCACGGTGCCATGCGCGAATACATCGCTGTGCCTTGGCAGAAGGTGATTCCTGCCGAAGGACTTGCGCCACAGGACATTGCGCTGATTGAGCCTATGAGTGTGGGCTTCCACGCCGTGGATCGCGGTCAGGTGACGGATGCCGACACGGTGCTGGTTATTGGCTGCGGCATGATTGGCGTGGGTGCCATCGTCCGTGCCAGCCTGCGCGGCGCTACGGTCATCGCCATGGATCTCGACGACGAGAAGCTGGCATTGGCACGTGAGCTCGGAGCTTCTGCTACCGTCAACAGTGGCACCGAGGACGTACATGCTCGTTTGCAGGAACTGACTAACGGCGCAGGGCCCGACGTAGTCATCGAGGCCGTGGGTGCTGTGCCTACCTACAACTGTGCTGTCAACGAGGTAGCTTTCACAGGTCGTATCGTCTGCATTGGCTATGCTCCCGGCGATGTGCCTTTGCCCACGCGTTTCTTCGTGCAAAAGGAACTCGACATCCGCGGCTCGCGCAATGCCCAGCCCGATGATTTCCGTGCAGTCATCCGCTACTTGCGTCGTGGCACCTGTCCCACTGCCCGCCTCATCTCGGGCATCGTCAAACCCGAAGAGGCCGCACAGGCTATGGCCGCCTGGGATGCCGCTCCAGGTAAAGTGTTCAGAATATTGGTTAATTTTTAATTGTCGTAATAACGAGATAGCGTTATAACGAAAAAACGGGATAACGAAACAACGAAATAACGAATGATTATGCAAGAACTCAACAGCACTACCGCTCCCAAGACCATCCGTCCCGAGCGCATCATACAGTTTGGCGAAGGCAACTTCCTCCGCGCTTTTATAGATTGGATTGTTTGG
>CADCOX010000406.1 GCA_902803195.1 uncultured Bacteroidales bacterium | reverse complement strand
CTTTAGACCTATCTTATGAAACGAATCATCATCCTCCTCTCAACTATTTGTCTTGTACTGGGATGCAAGGCTGGCACCATTGACAACTCTACGGTCAATAAGTTCGACCTGCAACGCTTCCTCGGCAGCTGGTACGAGGTGGCGCGCTACGATCATTGGTTCGAACGTGGATTGGAACAGACGAAGGCGACCTACAAGTTGCGCACCGACGGCAAGATAGAAGTGCTGAACACGGGCATCAAGAATGGCAAAGTCAAAGAGACGAAGGGCAAGGCGAAGACCACTGACACCACGGGACTCCTGCGCGTCTCGTTCTTCGGTCCTTTCTACTCCGACTACCGCATCCTTCTCGTCGATAAGGACTACCAGTATGCCCTCGTTGGCAGCGGCAGCGACAGCTACTTATGGATTCTCTCGCGTAAACCGCAACTCTCAAAGGAGACGAAGGAACTGATTCTCAAAGAAATCAAACGCCGCGGCTACGACACAAGCAAGCTTATCTGGGTCAAGCACAGCTAATGGAGCATTTCAATATGGCACGTCACAACGACTTTGGTAAATGGGGTGAAGACCAGGCTGCGAAGTATCTGGAGGACAGAGGCTTCGAGATACTGGCGCGCAATTGGCGCCACGAACACAAGGAGGTGGACATCATAGCGCAGAAAGACGACACGCTCTATTTCGTCGAAGTGAAGACGCGCCATGGCGAGGATTGGAATGCAGAAGAAGCCGTTGACTCAAAGAAGCGCACCCTCCTATGGCGCGCCTCGATGGGATGGAAACTGCAGCACCCTTCGTCCATGCCTGTCTGCTATCCCGTCATCGCCATCGTTGTCCATGAACCCGACATGACGCCCGAAATCCGTTGGCACGACAATATTTGGGAGCTGGATTAGGTTTTCTTCCAGCTTTTTCAGATGTCACTGCTTCAAAAATGGCTCCACCGCGTCATCACGACGCAATGGAGCCGGTGTGCCTATAGGTCTTTCATTAACTAACTGCTTTATAAAATCAAGTATTCAATCGTCATCCCGAACTATCGGGTTACTTGAAGAAGTTCTGCTTCATGAGCTTCTCCATTTCTTCGGGCGTGTTCTTCATTTTGCAGCACTCGACGATGTAGCGGGTCAGTTTCTCTGGTATTGTTGTCTGCTTCTTCCAGATGTCATGCCGTTTCATCCATGTGCCTTTGGTCGTTGTCTTGTCTATCCAGGTGATGGCGTCCTTGATGGCTGGACGACCCATCTCTGAATACCACCCATCCTTGAAGGTATAGGTGCCGTACTCTTGGGGCATCACAACGCATTTCCCGTCTTTAGTAAGCGCAATCTCTGCACAGGCATACTCGCCGTCGGCTCCATAGTACTTGAACTGCGCATAGCCGCTGGCCTTGCCGCAGAGCACTTTCTTTTCGCCCTCCCATTGCATCGACTCCATCGTCCACACACCGACGATGTCGCTGTCAGCAATCTTGGCGCTTTGGGCTGCCAACTGTGTCACGCTCGCCAGCATCAATGTCATTGTTAGAAAAATCTTTTTCATAATCTTTTGTTTTAAGAGGTTAAACTTTGTGCGATGGAACGCTTAGCTTCGCACTACGATCATTTATCGCCGGCAAAGGTACGGACTTTCCAGTTCGTGGTCAAGAATCTTTGTTTGCATCTGCTTGGCATTCGTGATGCAAACTGCTTGCATCGCTTTTAGGCTCCCATCGTTCGGATAAAGTCATCCCATTCGCGCGTGCTACCCTTCTTGCCGAACACCTTCTTGTAAAGGCGGCTGCGCACGGTGCTGATGGTACTCACGTCGCGACTGAGCACGGCTGCTATGTCCGTAGGTGGAATGCGTAGCTTGATGAGCAGACAGGTTTCGTATTCCAACTCCGACATAGGATAGAGCGTGCGCAGCTGACTTGTGAAGCCTGGATAGACCTTCTTCAGTTGTTCTTCAATGCCAAGCCTGTCATTCTCCTTCAGCCGCTGGCCTGTAGCGATGCGATGTTGCAGAGCCAGGTAATCCTTGGAAGCGAAATACTCGTCCTCCACCCGCTCGATGACATTCCGAATGGATGGTGGGCGCTCCTCATGCTCTTCGCGAATCTGCTTTAGCTGCAGTTGCAGGCGAAGCTTTTCCTTTCGATTGTTCCAAGAGACGTGTCCTATCAACAAAAGAAGGAAAACACAGCTAATGGTGGAGAAGATGAGTACATGTATGACATTAGCTTGTGTTCGTTCTCGGGGTGAGAGCACGAAACGTTGAGTGTCTTCTTGGCTATTGCTGACGATGATGTTGTGAATCTCTTCACCCCACTCTTCGGCAATATCGTCGGCGCGATGCCATGGGAAGAGAATTCCATTGAGTTGAATGGTCATCGTCGTATCGTCTATCATGGTCAGCGGATGCGGATCGTGGTCCTCCAGATAGAGACATTCACCGCCACCTTTGTCGATGACCGTGATGCCGCATTGATCGTATGGCTGATGGACTACCATAGCCGATGCGGTCTGCGTCAAGCCGCATTGGAGCATCAAGCTGTCGCCCTCATAGATCCGTAGCGGCCTCATGCCTTGAACAGGGAAGGTCTCGATGCCGCCCATTGGGTATTCCACTTTCGACAACAGCCACGCTCCTTGCAGCAGTCTCTCGCGCCGGGGTCTCTTGGAAGAGTTGCAAGCTACCAATAGTAAGCTTACGAATAAACAGATGCGTATCTTCATCGTTTACATGATTGTTAAACGCTTGCAAAGATAGTCATTCTCTTTTTATAAATGGCATAAAAACAATTTGCAAAGTGTTTGCATTAGCCAAACGCTCGCATTTTTACCCAAAAAGATGTTTGACACGACTTATGCAATTCGCTTTTCCGATACGGGCACTCAGTCCGAAATCTATTGAAACGCCCCGCCGCGTCATCTCAACACAGCGGGGCTTGCTTTCTCCTCTTTTCCGACTTACTTACTTCGGGAGCTTGAACATGACGGGTAGATTGAAGTACGTGCGGACGGGCTTGCCTTTGACTTTACCCGGTTCCCAGCGAGGCATCAGTTTGACAACACGCAGGGCTTCGTCCGACAACAGTTCACTGGGTGACTTTGCCGCTTTGACATTGGTGATACTTCCGTCTATCTCTACGACAAATTGTACGTGGACTCTTCCCTGGACCTTCTGCTTCTGCGCTGCCTCAGGGTAGCGTAAGGTATTGGCCAGCCATTTGTACAAAGCCTCTGGACCGCCTGGGAAGGCTGGCATGACCTCGACGTTGTCGTATATTTTGTCATCGTCGGCGAGCGATGCGGCCGTGGGCGTTGCAGCGGCTTTAGAGTGAAGGTCTATCTGTACGATATTGCCTTGTTCGTCCTTGGTCACGGTGACTTTACTGAGGTCGATGTCATTAAGCCAGTCGCCGCTGAGAGGCGAAGTGACGGACTCGCCATCGATTCTGAGAACGGAAGGACCTAGTCTGACCCATTCCTTGATGGAAACATCGGAGCCACTGGGCTTGCTGAAATCAAGTGTGAAGGTGCGATGGGGCATACTGCTTTCTTGTCCATTCGAAACAGGAAGTGTTTCAGTTTTCTGACGGGCGAAGGCGACGACAGCCATTGCCATCAGCGCCGGCAGAACGACAGCCTTGGTCATCAGCCAGCTATTGGAACGATTCTTGTTCATCATTGCGATTCTCTTTTTAAGTGAATGGTGACTCAGATTGTTGCCAAGCGTCTGCAGTCGGTTGCCAACGGCCTTCGTCACGAGTAATAATTGATATGATTTTGCATCGATGCCAAGGTTGAGTACTGCGTTGTCTGCCTCGTATTCGTGGACGGCCTTCAAGTCGCGTCCTAAGAGATAGACAAAGGGATTGAACCATTGTATGCTCTTTACCATCTCCAAAAGCAGCAGATCCCATGAATGCCCAAGGCGGATATGAGCTTGCTCATGTGCGAGAATGGGCTTGCGATTCTGCTCGTAATCAGATACGCTGATAAAGATATAGTGGAAGAAACTGTAGGGCGCGAAGTCGCCTCCATGTATGATGACGGTGTTGCCCTTGTCATCGCGAGTACGAGTGCCGCCCTTCGCCTCCTG
>CADCOX010000405.1 GCA_902803195.1 uncultured Bacteroidales bacterium | reverse complement strand
GCCAAGATTGCCTTCGTTCTCGAATTCAGCAAAGACGTTGGCCGTCACGCGCTTCTGCGTGAACGAGAAATAGGCAGAATCCATCAGATTAGCCACCACGGCAATCGTGTTCGGAATGAGATACGACCACTTGGCAGCTACGCGCAAGGCACGTCTCCCCTGGCCGAAAGGAAAGAGAGCCAACAACAGATAGAGGCTATTGGTGAAGCAGATGGCAGCGGTATCAAAAAGAAGACCTCCGCGTGACATCGTCAGGAAGGAGTGCCACGAAAGGTTAGCGCTCAGCAACGCCCAGTTCTCAGCCAGGAATGCGAGCCGGCAGGCCTCGTAGCAAATATAGACCAGCAGGAGGTTCAGGATGACGTGAAGAGGCAGTCGTTTCATACTTTCGCGAGATAGGAGTAGAGCGTTTGCAGAATGACCTTGGCAGTCTCGATGCGCTTGGGATCGTCGCCCTCGATGGCAGTTTCAGAAGCATTGTCATAGTGGGTCATGCCTGTCGCATCGCGGAAGACGAAGCCGTTGTTGTAAGTGTGGAAAGCGAAGGGATAGGTATAGGTGTCGGCCGTGACGTCGCGACTGAAGATGAATTCGTCGTGCGGCAGTCCCATTTGCCCAAGGAGGGTAGCGGCGATATCGGTCTGGTTGATGAGCGTGTCGATGGTCATCGGCTGACGGACGGCACCTCCGAGCAGGAGCAAGGGAATATGCGGGTTCTTGGCCTGATCGCCGATATACTCGAGGTTAACGCCGTGGTCACCAGTGACGACAATAAGCAAGTCCTTCCATGCCGGAGAAGCCTTGAGGCGATCGACGAAGCGTCCGAAGGCATCGTCGACGTAGGCGAATGAATTATCGACCATATTGTCCTTGATGCGGTCGTAGGGCACACGGAACGGCTCGTGGGACGAAAGGGTCTGAAAGGTAGTAAACCAACGGCGCTCCGTTCCAGCCTTGGAGATGATGTCGTCGGCCAGCCAGTCGAAGACGTAGCCATCATGGACGCCCCAGGAGATGGTGGGCGCATCGGCAGGAAAATCCTTTTGCTGGACGAGGGTGTCATGGCCAGAAGCCCAATAGTAGTCGCTCTTATGGAAGATGTTGAGGTTGCCGCCGTGCACGGCCATCGTCTCGTAGCCGGCTACGTCTCTGAGCGTACGCGGTAAGGCGGTCAGATGCGGCAGCTTGCTGGTGTTGAGGATGACACTTGTCGTGGGCTGACCGAGGATGCCACTGAGGATGGCAACAAGGCCACGGTCGGTGCGGAAACTGGCTGCATGACAGTTGGTGAAGTAAACGCCCTCGCGTGCCACACGGTCGAACTGCGGCATTACACCCGGCTTGCCACCCAGCGACTCGATGAAACGCGAGCAGAGGCTCTCCCAGACGACAATGAGGATGTTGGGACGGTCGGTGTTCAGCAACTTCAACTGCGGAACGCCCTGCGTAGGAAAGAGCGGGGCAAATCGCTCGGCGCAGAACGCGGGATCAAACTCCTGAAACTGACTGCCGAAATCGCTCTTGATGGACAACGAGTAGATGAAGTTGTAGACGGGATTGACGGCCGAATGATTGAAGAATTGATTGCGGCTGTAGAACGCGTTGACGGGAGTGTCGGGGCGACGGCGTAGCCCTCTGATGATGCAGAAGAAGATGCCGGCGACGACGAGGTTCACAAGGACGATGACAAAGTGCCCCCACCAAGGCACGTCGCCCACAGGATGAATAGTGAGATGGAAGGCGCTATTCAACGGAAGCAGCACAGCAAGGAGCAGCGCCACGAGCAACGCGATGCCCGACAATGCAACAAGGATATAGGTGGCAGAGACGCTGGCGAAAGCGCCCTTGAGCGAACGCAGGTAATGGAGCACAGAGGCTTCAATCTTAAACTGCCAAGAACGGTAGAGGGCGGTGTCTGCGAGAGAGAGCAACACGACGACGACGACGATAAGGACATCATAGACCGCCAACCATCGGGTGACATCAAAGAACGGCGCATGAGCAAACGCCCAAAGCATCAGAACAGGAGGGGATGTGACGTATGCAGCTACCTTCAAGTCTGTCCGCAAGCCGTGGCGATAGATGTCCAAAAGGTCATGCTGCGTCATGCCTGCATCGTTGACACGACGGTTGTAGGCGATGAACAGAGGCCGCTGCACGAACACGAAAAAGGCCACAAAGATCAGGAAATGGAGGCCAATGAAGAGAAGATAGCGAAGGAGTGGACAAAAGAGTGCTTCAACAATCATAAGGACGAGATGATTTTCTGGATTATCTGCTGAACGGGAATGGAACGGGTGCATTGCATGTGGCCAAGCGGACAGCGGTCGGAACCGGCGATGCTGCAGGGTTGGCAAGAGAGTCCTGCCGTGAGGGCATCGGAGGGCGACTGTCCATAGCCGAGAAAACCACAAGCGGGCGTAGTACCTCCCCAAAGCGATACGACGCGTGTGCCGACGAGCGAGGCCATATGCATATTGGCGGAGTCCATAGTTAGCATAACATCAACATGGGCCATGAGCGCAAGTTCTTCCTCGAGTTGCAGGCAGCCGGCCACGACAAAGACGTTGTCGGCCTTGTCAGCCCATTGATGCAGTAGTTTCTCCTCACGGCCACGGGCTCCGAAGAGGAAGACACGGCTGCGAGGGCGCGCCGCAAGCTGAACAACCACCTCACGCATCTGGGCCTCGTCATACGTTTTGGAGCGGTAACG
>CADCOX010000404.1 GCA_902803195.1 uncultured Bacteroidales bacterium | reverse complement strand
TTGCTATCCGTGATTACGGGCTGCTGCCCTTCGAGGCTGTTGAGTATATCGTCAATCTTATTCATAACCTATTTTCTTTAAGCGTTCACGAATTGTTTGGCGAGCCACGTAGAGATTATTCTTCACTTGCTTGGAGGTCATGCCTGTGGCATCCTCCACCTCCTGCGATGAGAGACCTTCCAATTGACTCAGCGTAAACACAAGTCTTTGCTTGGGGCTAAGCCCTTCCGCCAACAGGCGCACAATGGCTACCCACTCGCGGTTCTCCAGTTCGCGCTGTCCGTCGGCTGAGGCATAACGTCGCAGCACGCTTTCATCCTCAGGCATAGCGATGACGTGGGTGCGGCTCTTCAGATGGTCGAGACAGAGACGGGAGACAATGGCATAGAGCCAGGTGGTAAAGCTGCGCCGAGCATCGTACTTGCTGATATTCAGCCACACGCGCAGAAAAGTCTCCTGCACAACGTCCTTCGCCTCTTCCTCGTCGGCGAGCATCTTCAGCGCCACAGAGAACACCATCACCTGACACGTCTCGACCAACGACCGGAAAGCGTCCTTGTCGCCTGCCTGGCTTCTGGTGATGATGCTGTTGTCTATCTGGGTCATTGTTTCTGAGTGCTTTTATTCGTGATACGACTGAGGTGGTCGAAAGTCTAAACAGACTACGCGTTTTTTTCCTTATCGTCTTGAAATGTCATCACAAAGATACTTCCTTTTACTGATACCGACAAGAAATGTCCGAAAAAATGCGCCTTTTCTCGCCACGGCAGAGTCTGAAGTAAGCTTCACTCTTCTCATTTGGCTGACGAGGATGATTGCTTTTTCTGCTTGTTCTAAAAGAATAAGGTATAATAAAGCCATAGGAACGGAAAAAGAAACGCGTCTGTTCGCTTCGCTCTACGCCTATAGACGCATGCACTCACACGTACTATACGCTAAGGGCTTCGCGTATAGTACGTGAAGGGCTACGCGTATAGTACGTAAAGGGCTACGCGTATAGTACGTAAAGGGCTACGCGTATATACGTGCAGGGCTTCGCGTATATACATGTAGAACTAATGATAGAATAATAGGAACGGAAAGAATAAACGCCTATGTGACAAAGGCTGTTCACATAGGCGTGTGCTGATGATTATTGAAGAATGCCCGTTCAGATGACGACGGCCGTGCCGCTGGTAGCCACCATAAGCATAGAACTGGACTGACCGATGGTCTCATAGTCGACATCGATGCCGACGATGGCGTTGGCGCCGAGGACGGCTGCGCGCTGCATCATCTCGTTGATGGCGGTGTCCTTGGCTTCGATGAGCACTTTCTCGTAGGAGCCGCTACGTCCGCCGAAGAAGTCTGTGAGGCCTGCCATGAAGTCCTTGAAGACGTTGGCACCGATAATGGTCTCGCCCGTGACGATGCCTTTATATTCACGAATGGGATGACCTTCGACGGTCGGGGTGGTGGTGAGTAACATGATAGGTTGTTGTTTAGATGTTAAACTTCAGATTTTCGTTTCTCTTTTGCCCTTTATGCGTCAAGGATAGGGGAAGTGACCCAGGGAGAAGGGAAAAGTGAAAAGGGAAAAGGGAAAAATGAAAAGGGAAAAATAAGAATTACTCTCAAGGCTCGAAAGGTAACATCAGTCATTCCGGCAAATAGACATAAGGAAAAAAATGAAAAGTGAAAAATGAAAAGGGAAAAATAAGGGCAATAATATAGGAGTTGGCACAAAATAGAAATATCAACTCTCGATTGCACTGGATAAGACGGTGAAACCGTCTCCGCTCAGTAACCGGGGGTACGAGCGTAGCGAGCACCCTCGGTCTACGAACAATCTAAAGGAATGCACCCTGAATGGGTGCCCGCTCCAACGGACTGCGGCGACTCCTTCAGAGTCGTATTCCTTGACCTCTTGCCATCCGCGGGGGTGCTCACTACGCTCGTACCCGCGGTTACTAAGAGGTGACGCCTTCAGCGTCATTTGTGCCAACTGCTATATTACCGCCAAAATAAGAGTGTCCGCTCGGCATCCCGTAGGGGTGACGCTAGATACCTCAAGAAGCGAGCAGAGCCCGAGTTCTTCGGATATACTCCGTAATTTAATTACTTTCAGAGTCAAGAAAACCGCAAGAATAACCGTCAAAAAGCGTTCGAAATAGCACAAAAAGGCATTCAGAAAGCCTGAAAAGACACTCAAATGGGCATATTTTACCCGTTTTTTCACCTAAAAACGGCTATTTTCACCCTCTTTTCACATTGTTTTCGCCATTTAATTCGCATTTTTCACTTAGTTATCTACAAAGTAATCAGACGATTAATCCATTTTTTGTGAAAAATGCAATTTAAAACTTCTCTCACGCGCGTGAGAGTCAGCATACATGAACGCGAACTGGTTTCCCTGACCACATGCGCCCTCGCATCGCCGCTCACGTGCGGTCGCTCCCGCCAACACGCCTGCCCGCCACCACTCCCACGACCATGTGCAACCGAAACACGACCATTCGTCCCCACCAACACAACCATTCACAACCGCTCCCACATCAGGCTGCAAGCACCAACTTATCCAGATAAAAGCACCAACACATACGGACAAAATAGGTGGACCACCTTGGTGATCCACCCTACACGACCATTCGTATCGCCCCACTCGACCATTCGTTGCAACCCACGCGACCATTCACATTGCACCACACGACCATTCGCATTGCACCACACGACCGTTCGTATCGCCCCACACGACTGTTCGTATCGCCCTACACGACCGTTCGTATCGCCCTACACGACCATTCGTTGCAACCCACGCGACCATATAACATTCGAGTCGCACCGCAACCCCTCTTTTCACTTTTCACTTAAATAGGCGCTCTTGACAAGAGGGATTGTTATGTAATTTTTGTTAAAAAAGCCAGCATGATTTGTTGTTCAAACTTCTTTGGGCTACTTTTGTGCCCGTTATTTGAACATCCCAAACAAATCATAATAGGTGAAAAAGACTTTATTCATATTTCTTATCCTCGTTATTGTTGCAGCCAGTTCCCAGGCCCAGCGTGTCACCGTCTGCGGCCACATCACGGACTCACTCTCGCGCGAGACGCTTATAGGCGCAACCGCACGTGTGCTCGGGAGCCTCGACGGCACGACGTCCAACTCCTTCGGCTTCTACAGTCTTACCCTGCCAGCCGGCGAAGTGGCTCTGAGCTATTCCTATTCGGGCTATCAGCCTGTCGAGCGACGGTTGCTACTGCAGCGCGACACGGTCATTAATGTCAGCCTGCGTGCAAAGGATCTGCTGCGCGAAGTGGTTGTCGAGGCCGATCGCACGGATGCCGGCCTTTATGCCACCGGCATGGGAATCACTGATGTCTCCATCAGTCAGATAGAGCACACGCCAGCGCTGTTTGGCGAGACCGACGTGATCCGGACGCTGCAACTGCTGCCTGGCGTGCAATCAGGCACGAACGGGATGGCGGGTCTTTATGTTCGAGGCGGAGCGGGCGACGAGAACCTCATCATGCTCGACGGCATGCCTATCTACAAGGTCGACCATCTGTTCGGCTTCTTCTCGGTGTTCACGCCCGAGGCGATGAAGAAGGTGACGTTCTACAAAAGCTCTTTCCCCGCACGCTACAATGGCCGCCTCTCCTCGGTCGTCGACGTCCGTACGCGCGACGGTGACATGCAACGCTACCACGGCACGGCAAGCATAGGCCTGCTCACCAGCCGCCTGAACTTCGAAGGTCCTATCGTCAAGGACCGCACCTCGTTCAGCCTCTCGGCACGCACCAGCTATTGGGACTGGTTGGCATGGTATTTCATGCCCAAGGACTCGAAGTTCAGCTATAAATTCTACGACCTCAATGCGAAGCTCAACCACCGCTTCTCCGACCGCGACCGCCTGTATCTGAGCTTCTATCAGGGGCAGGACCGCCTGAAGAGTGACTATGAAGACCAATGGGGTGCCCATAATGAGAACACCGAGCGCTACGGCGACAACATGCGCTGGGGCAACACGCTGGCTTCGCTGCGCTGGAACCACATCTTCACCGACCAGCTTTTTGCCAACGTCACGGTCTCGACAAACAATTACAGGATGCGGCTCAAGACTTACGACAAGGTGATAGCCCCTGGCGGAGCTGTTGGGAAAGCCTCGTCGAGTTTCCGCTCGAACATTCACGATGTTACGGCTCAGGTCGATTTCGACTACGACCCTCGGCCCCAGCACCGCATACAGTTCGGCGCAGCCTACACGCACCATAACTTCCGTCCGGAGAGCATGTCGAACCAAATCATGGAGTCGGCTTCGGGCAAGGTGCAGCTCGACACTACCTACACGCTACCCGCCCATAGCATACCGGCCGATGAAGCGATGGTCTATGCTGAGGACAACTGGCGCCTGACGCCCGCCCTGCACCTGACGCCCGGCCTGGCATATACGCTGTTCCACGTCGATGGCGCCACCTACAGCGCCCTGCAGCCTCGCCTGTCGCTGCGGTGGCAGGTGACCGGGGAGTGGGCCGTCAAGGCAGCATACTCCGAGATGGCACAGTACATCCACCTGCTCACGTCTATGCCTATTGCCATGCCTACCGACTTGTGGGTACCTATCACGCGGAATATCAAGCCGGAGCGTGCAAGCCAGTACTCGCTGGGCGCCTATTTCACAGGGCTCAAGGGCTGGGAAGTGTCGGTCGAAGGTTATTACAAGGACCTCCGCAACGTGCTGGAATATCGCGACGGTATGAGCTTCTTCGGCTTCTCGGGCTCATGGGAGAACCTCGTGGCCGTGGGCACAGGAAGGGCGGCAGGCCTCGAGTTCCTGCTCCGCAAGACCAGCGGCCGCACTACGGGTTGGCTGGCCTACACACTGGCAAAGAGCACGCGCAAGTTCAGTCGCGACAGCGGAGTGAACGACGGGCATCGCTTCCCCTTCACTTTCGACCGGCGCCACACAATCAACCTTGTGGTCAATCACAAGTTCTCGCAGCGCCTCGACCTCGACGGAACATGGATGTTCCATTCGGGCGAGGCGGCCACGGTGGCCACTCAGAAAAGCGTGATCATGAACCCCGACGACGGCACGCTGAAAGAGGTTTACTATGTGCCCTCGCGCAACAACTACCGTCTGCCCTGCAGCCACACGCTATCGCTCGGACTGAACGTGCGCAAGCAGCTCAAGTGCAAAGCCGAACGCATCTGGAACGTAAGCGTCTACAATGCCTACAATGCCATGAATCCTACGCTCATCTATCGCAAAAACGACGATGTGGGCGGCTACAGCCACGACAAGCTGACGAAGTTCACACTGCTGCCCTGCATCCCATCGTTCACCCTAACTTATAAATGGTAAGGCCATGAAGAAAGCAATCTTATTCTTACAGGCTCTGGCTCTGCTTGCCACAGTGGCTTGCGAGCACGACATGGACATCCGTACCGACGACGAACAGCAGCAACTCAGTCTGCATGGCTACCTCTCGGCCGACTCGGCAGTCAATCGCCTCGCCGTTGTGATGACGGGCGTAAAGCAGGCCACGGTAGTGCATCAGGCTCACGTGGAGGTCTACGTCAATGGCGAGTTCCGCGAGAAGTGCTACGCTGAAGACGGCGAGGATGGCCGTCGCTACCTCATCACCACTCCTTTCTGCCCAGGCGACCGCGTACGTATTGACGTGACATCGTCTGATGGCATGCACCACGCTTACGTAGAAGAAACCGTGCCGCAGCCCGTAAGCGCCATTACCGACATTAAGGCTGAACTGGTGAAGGGACATAAGTTTTTAAGTGAATTCGGCTACATCGACGAGACTGCTGATGCCTTCGAACTGAAATTAACCTTTGCTGATAACCCAGACAGGACGGACTTCTACCGCTTCGCATCACCGCTCGTAGAGGCTACGAGCGAGCATCGTTATTCCGACCCTGAGGGAGGCTACTTCGAAGATTTTGATAGGGTTGTGGTGCCGGTGACGTTCGACTGCACGCAGGATCCCATACTCATGGAGGGCAACACCATAAAGCCGAGCAGCGATCTGGACTTGCCCACCGTGGGCAACATCATCAATCGCTACGGCGTTTTCACCGACCGACTCTTCCGTGACCGCGAAGCTTCGCTCTGTGTCTACCTGCCCTTGAAGTACAATCTGACAGGCTTTGACAACGCCTATGATTACGGGACCATCATCACCCTTGAATCGGGCGAAGCCGCCATAAGCGTAGAGAGCATCACGGAAAGCGAGTACTACTATCTGAAAGCTTTGAACACCAGCGAGTCTGAAACCTACGATGAAAACAGCGACCTGACCGGCCCTATCCGCCTGCCGTCGAACGTACATGGTGGAACGGGCCTCGTAGGCTTCAGCGCATCGGCCTCGGTGAAATGCACTTTGACCAGATAAATAAAATAAGGGAATAATATGGGAGTTGACCCGTAAAGTAGGGGTGTCAGAATTTAGGCAGGGGTGAAGTGAAACGGCGCTCGGCCCAAAGGGACGCTTGACACTTCAAGAACCCCTGCTCTCCGTTGACGG
>CADCOX010000403.1 GCA_902803195.1 uncultured Bacteroidales bacterium | reverse complement strand
TCGCGCACTTGCTTGTCGAGCGAAGCGTTGTTGCCTTCAATGAGCGTAGCCAGTGAGTGAGTGGCCTTGTTGCCATTGCGAGTGCCGAAGTAGGCATTGCGGATGGAGAGGATATTATTGCTGTAGTCGTCGATGCTATGCCAGCTGTACCACGACTCAACGGCATAGAGGGCCTCGGTGGTCTTGCCCGATTTGAAAAGGTCATAAGGGTCGCCAATCTTGGCATTGCCCACTTCGTTAGCAATGTCCATGCAGCCGTCGATGATCTGTTCAACGCAGACGAGAGCGGAACTCGTCTCGGGATCAACAATGGGATCGGGGTCGTCTTCGCCACAAGCCGTGAAGCCCAGCGTGGCGCTCAGCAGCAGGGCTGCCATCCAAAAGTACTTTCTCATAGTAGAATGTTTTTTAGTGATTTATGTTTTTGTTCATTTTGATTATTACTTCTTCCAGAACCAACCCGTGTAGGCGACGCCGATGGCGAACTCGTTCTCGCGATGGTAGCGGCTGTGCCCGAAGATGCTGGCAGTACCTACTTTACGTGTGTTCCAATCGGCTTTCACGACCAGATTGGGTAAGGCAAACCAGTTGAGGCCACCCGACCATTTGCTTACTTGGCAACGTGCATCGACGGTCTGAGTGCCCTCGCCCTTCTCTTGAGGATTGAAGTATTCATAGCGTGCGAAGGGGTAGATGACTGGACAACGCGTAGTTCCAATGAGTGAGCGAAGGTTCACTCCGGCTTCGACGCCGTAGGCCAGAGCGTTCTTGGCCGTGCGGCGCATAGCGCCATGATGGTAGTTAGAGAGGTTGGAGAGTGACACACCACTCAGCTTCTGCGAGTTGGAGAGTTGCCCCCAAAGCACGTTGGCGCGAGCTGTGACATAGCGGTTGCGGTACTGTGCATCGGCAGAGAGAATGTTGACACTCACGCCATTCAAACTCGAGTATTTATAACGTTTATCGGCATTAGCCGTAGCATCGTTACAAAAGTAATAGGACGCGCCTACGCGCAATCCGGGAACACCTTCGTAGTCAAGGCGTAGCGTGTAGGCTGGGCTCGTGAAGTTATCCGTCTCGAACAGCCCCTGCTTGCCATCCGCCACCCAATGGTCGCGACCAAAGCCGTCGGCATTGAGGCCTGCTGTCACATAGGCTTCGTAGCTCACACGGCTGTAGCCCTTGCCCAAACGTCCGAATAGGCTCACGCCCGTCTCGTGCCAAGTTGAGGGAATGATAGTGGTCTCGCCCTCGGGACGTGTCGTACCGAAGAAAAGAATGGGCTCGTGGTGGGCGTTGGTCAGCCCCACGGGCAGCACCATGTGACCTGCGCGTACGTGTAACGCGTTGTTAAGGGTATAGGTGACGTGAAACTGCTCCAGAGCCACTTCGCCGCCCTTCTCCATCTCGGTTTCGTACTCGCCGTTCTCTGAGGCTTCCATCTCAGTCTCGAGGCCAACGCCGCCTGCTTCGAACTCAATCTCTGCGCCGAGCGTCCAATGGCGGTTGAAGCGATAGTCGCCAGCGAGGACGAAACGAGGAATGGCAATGGTGTTGCGACGCTCGTAGGCCGAGCCTGTTGTGGTGCCATTGTAACGGCTTGTGCCATAACCCTTAAAGGAGGCTACCATTTCGCCGTAGCCGCCGATGCGGAACTTCTCGAAATCCTCGTCCTGAGCATGCACGCTAATTGCGAGTGCCAACGAGGCCAGAAGGAAGGTCAATCGTCTATTGTTCATTGTGATCGTATTCTTGTTGTTTATTTGTTATTCGTACAGAATTAAGCGTTTCTTTGGGCCACTTTGACGAGCGTAAACGCACTTTGGCTTGATGAAACGGCTGCAAAGTTACTTCCATTTTTCGCCAATGACAAGAGCCGCAGAGCAAAATACTTATTTTTGTGTACGTCCAATACCTAAAAATGATGAGCCTTTTGGCGCTTTCGAAGCCGGCAGTAGGTATTAATAAATCAAAAAAAACGGCATTTTCTTGGTGCAAATCGAAATAATGTCTACTTTTGCGGCCGAATATGTTTCATTCAATTATTAAAAACGTTTTCACAATGAAGAACTTTTGGAAAATCTTGGCAGCGCTGATGGTTGTCGCTCTGCCTTTTGTGGTCGCTTCTTGCGGCGATGACGACGATGAGAAGGGTCCTAAGACCTATCAGTACACTTGGACGTTGCAGAACACCAGTCTCGGCAGCAGTGCTACGACCGCTGAAAAGCAGGCAGCCCTGACGGCTGAAGCTACTGTTAATACACTCTTCGCCAATGCTTTCAAGGCTCAGGGGTTCGTCGTAGATGCTACTGCTCAGAAATTCTCCGTTCAGTCCGAGAATGAGGCCTCTGGTTTTGACAATCGCGTTAAGTCTGCAGTCTATGGTGTGAAGGCCCAGGCTTCTTTTCTTTCTGCTGTTGAGCCTCTGCCCGCTGCTGCTAAGGTTACGGTAAAGCGTGGTTCCACGGTCGTGATTGATGAAAAACTCAAGTAAGCTAACGTCTGCAAATAATAAAGGATGCGCCGATACCTTACAGATTATTCTAGAGTTAAGCACATCGTTTAGGAATACACTGACCTGTCCTCGTTAGGGGGCAGGTCTTTTTTGCAAAATCCGTGTTGCAAAAGTGTGATTTTACATTAAAGTAAGGCCTTTCGGACAATTTTTTCTCTCTTTCATTTCGTCACATCAAAAGAAAACACTACTTTTGCGACGCCTTAGAGAAGGGCAATGCTTTTCCATAGGTTCATAACAACGTATTCACTTTAACATTTTAACCCTTTAATTCATAAGAACAATGGCAAAATTTGATGCTTCTGTTTTAGAGAAGTATGGCATCAAGGGCTCGACCGTGATTGCCTACAATCCTTCGTATGAGTTCCTCTTTGAGGAGGAGACAAAGGCTGGCCTCGAGGGCTTCGAGGTAGGCCAGGAGACTGAACTTGGTGCTGTCAACGTGATGACCGGTATCTTCACAGGCCGAAGCCCCAAGGACAAGTACATCGTCGACGACGCTCAGAGCCACGACAAAGTGTGGTGGACTACTGAAGCCTATAAGAACGACAACCACCCCATGAGCGAAGAGGTCTGGGCTCAGGTCAAGGATATCGCCACCAAGGAGCTCTCCGGTAAGAAGCTATATGTTGTTGACGCTTTCTGCGGTGCCAATGAAGCTACTCACCTCGCTGTCCGCTTCATTCTTGAAGTCGCATGGCAGGCTCACTTCATCAAGAACATGTTCATCCAGCCCACTGAAGAGGAACTGGAGAAGTTCGAACCCAACTTCGTCATCTACAATGCCAGCAAGGCTAAGGTGGAGAACTACAAGGAGCTGGGACTCAACTCTGAGACCTGCGTTGCCTTCAACACCACTTCTCGCGAACAGTGCATCATCAACACATGGTACGGCGGAGAGATGAAGAAGGGCATGTTCTCCATGCAGAACTACTACCTGCCCCTGCAGGGCATCGCTTCTATGCACTGCTCGGCCAACACCGACATGGAAGGTAAGAATACCGCTATCTTCTTCGGTCTCTCCGGCACAGGTAAGAC
>CADCOX010000402.1 GCA_902803195.1 uncultured Bacteroidales bacterium | reverse complement strand
TTACATCTGCTCTCTTTCCTCGAAGAATCTCATCTATAAAGGTATGTTGACCAGCGGACAGCTGCGCCGCTATTTCCCAGACCTGTCCAACCCCTATTTCACGAGCGGACTGGCGCTGGTTCACTCGCGTTTCTCCACCAACACATTCCCCACATGGTCGCTGGCCCAGCCGTTCCGTCTGCTGGCCCACAACGGCGAGATCAACACCATCCGAGGCAACCGTGGATGGATGAAGGCTCGCGAGAGCGTGCTCAACAGTGAAGCATTGGGCGATATCACGGACTTGAGGCCTATTATTCAGCCGAATATGAGCGACTCTGCTTCGCTCGATAATGTCTTCGAGTTTCTGATGATGAGCGGACTGTCGTTGCCACAGGCCATGGCAATACTTGTACCTGAGAGCTTCAACGACAAGAATCCTATTTCTGAGGACCTCAAGGCTTTCTACGAATATCACTCTATATTGATGGAGCCGTGGGACGGCCCTGCCGCATTGCTGTTCTCGGACGGCCGTTTTGCTGGCGGCATGCTGGACAGAAACGGCCTCCGTCCCAGCCGCTATACGATTACTCGTCAAGGCATGATGGTCGTGGCGTCGGAAGTAGGTGTGATGGACTTCGAGCCAAGCGACGTCGTCAGCAAAGGCCGCTTGCAACCGGGTAAGATATTGCTCATCGACACGCAGGAAGGCAAAATCTACTACGATGGCGAGCTCAAGGAACAACTGGCCAAGGCGCATCCCTATCGCGAATGGCTACAAACGAACCGCATCCAGCTGGAGACTCTCAAGAGCGGTCGGCATGTCAGTAACTCGGTTGAGAACTACGAGCGTAAGCTCATCTGCTTTGGCTTCGGTCAGGAAGACATCGACAAGACCATTATCCCCATGGCAACGACGGGACAGGAGCCAGTGGCGGCAATGGGCAATGATACACCGCTGGCCGTCATCAGCGACCGTCCGCAGATTCTCTTCAACTACTTCCGTCAGCAGTTCGCACAGGTGACGAACCCTGCCATCGACCCTATCCGTGAAGAACTGGTGATGTCGCTAACGGAGTACATCGGTGCCGTAGGCACAAACATCCTGACTCCCGATGCCTCGAACTGCAAGATGGTACGCTTGCCTCAGCCTGTGCTCACGAACACGCAACTGGATATTCTTTGTAATATAAGGTATAAGGGATTCCGAACGAAGAAACTAGCGATGACATTCAGGTCCACCCCCATACCCTTTCCTTGCAAGGAGGGGAACGAATGCGCTCAAGCCGGAGAAGCATTGGGAATGGCTCTTGATAAGCTCTGCAAGGACGCGGAACAAGCTGTGGACGAAGGCTACAACTATATTATCCTAACAGATAAAATCGACAATGCAGAGGTATCTACTCCCCTCGCCTCTGGGAGAGGGGTCGGGGGTGAGGCTTTCTACATTCCAAGTTTGTTGGCCGTCTCGGCCGTTCATCACTATCTCATCAGCGTCGGCAAGCGCGTTCAAACGGCTCTTATCGTAGAGAGTGGCGAGATTCGTGAGGTGATGCACGCGGCCTTACTGCTGGGTTATGGAGCGAGTGCCATTTGCCCCTACATGACCTTCGCCGTCTTGGACGATCTCGTGAAGAAGCACAAGATACAAGAGGAATACGCTACCGCAGAAGCCAACTATATCAAAGCGGTCGATAAGGGCTTGAAGAAGGTGATGTCGAAGATGGGCATTTCGACCATTCGCTCGTATCGTGGCGCAAAGATCTTCGAGAGCATCGGACTTGGCGAGGATTTGCTCAGGAAGTACTTCGGCACAGAGGTAAGCACCATCGGTGGCATTGGGCTGAATGAGATCGCTCGTGATGCTATCCGCCTGCATAATGAAGCTTTCAAACCTGCTGATATTAATGAGTTCCTGCCCAACAACGGTCAGTTCTCTTGGCGAAAGGATGGTATCAAGCACGCTTGGAACCCCGAGACCATTTCCAAGTTGCAAATCGCTTGCCGCATAGGTTCCTACGAGAAGTTCAAAGAGTGGGCAAAGTCTGTCGATGAAAAAGAATCCCCCATCTTCCTCCGTGATTTCCTCGCCTTTAAGAAGGCGTCAACCGCCATAGGAGCTGGGAATGAGGTTTCTCCCATACCCATCGACGAAGTAGAGCCCGTGGAGAGCATCGTCCGGCATTTTGTGACGGGTGCCATGTCGTTTGGTGCCTTGAGCATTGAGGCACATGAAGCTTTGGCCTTGGCAATGAACAAACTTGGCACGCGAAGCAATACTGGCGAAGGTGGCGAGGACAATGCTCGCTACCACTCGGAAGTGGACGGCGTCAGCCTCTCCAGCAAGACCAAGCAGATTGCATCTGGTCGGTTTGGTGTGACGGCTGAATACCTTGTGAATGCCGAAGAGATTCAGATCAAGGTGGCACAGGGGGCAAAGCCTGGCGAGGGCGGACAGCTGCCCGGCTTCAAGGTGAACGAGATTATTGCCAAGACGCGTAACGCCATTCCCGGCATCAGCCTTATCTCTCCACCACCTCATCACGACATCTATAGCATCGAGGACCTTGCACAACTCATCTTCGACCTGAAGAACATCAACCCGACGGCAGCCGTCAGCGTGAAGCTGGTTGCCGAAAGTGGCGTGGGAACCATTGCTGCCGGAGTGGCGAAGGCGAAGGCCGATCTCATCGTCATCAGCGGTGCCGAAGGCGGTACGGGGGCAAGTCCTGCAAGTAGCATGCGTTTTGCTGGCATC
>CADCOX010000401.1 GCA_902803195.1 uncultured Bacteroidales bacterium | reverse complement strand
TTGGTATGGCCGTCGCCATCGTCTCAATCGTCTGCCGCTCGAGGGCAATGGACAACTGACGGTGCTCGATGCCAGTACCGGCGACACGCTCTATCGCCATTCGTTCTCGACCCTCTTCCAGGAGTGGCAGGAGACCGAGGAAGCTCGCCATACGGAGAAGTCCTTCGAGAATACGTTCCTTATTCCGATGCCGAAGCGGCCGGTCGATGTCGTCTGCCAGCTTGTCGACACGCATCGACGCGTCCAGTCGAGCTTGCGCCATCGCATAGACCCGCGTGATATTCTTATCCGCGACCGCAGCGGTGAGCAGCCAACGCGTTGGAAGTATGTTCGTCAGGGAGGCGATCCGCGTAAGTGCATCAACGTAGCTTTCGTGGCCGAGGGGTATGCAGAGAATCAGATGAAGGATTTCCTTGCTGTCTGCGACAGTAGTATTATGGCGCTTCAAGCCCATGAACCCTTCCGCTCGATGATCGACCGCTTCAATTTCATCGCTGTTATGCCAGTGTCTAAGGACAATGGCGTTTCGATTCCCCATTTGGGCATTTGGAAGAATACGGCACTCAGTTCGAGCTTCGACACGTTCTATAGCAATCGTTATCTCACAACCTTGCATATCAAGCGATTGTACGATGTGATGACAGGCATTCCGTTCGAGCATTTCATCATTCTCGCCAACACGAGCGAGTACGGTGGAGGTGGCATCTACAACAGCTATAACATGGCTGCAGCCAAAAGTCCGCGTATGCGCTATGAGGTGATTGTCCATGAATTCGGACATTCGTTCGGCGGCTTGGGCGACGAGTATGCCTACGGCGACGACCCCGAGACGCATTACCCGTCCGACACCGAGCCTTGGGAGCCTAATCTGACGACTTTGCATCGCTTTACCAACAAATGGGAGGACATGATCACTCCCGGAACCGCTATCCCGACGAAGCCCGACGGGCACGATTTGACGACAAAAGTAGGAGTCTACGAGGGAGCTGGCTATCAGTCGAAAGGCGTCTATCGTCCCGCGCAGGAATGTAGGATGAAAGTGAATGAAGTCGAGGAGTTCTGCCCCGTCTGTCAGCGTGCTCTGCGTCGGATGATTGAGTTCTACACGAACGGCGACCAGCAGCAGTCGGTGAAGGCAGAAGCGCCTGTCGTCCAACCGACTATTTCTTCGCAAGTGATGGCAAATCTGACGTCGAACACGGATACTCCGACGAAGCCGTTGACTCCCGAGACTCCATTGGAGCAGGCAACGTCTGTTTCGCCTGTGACCATTGAAATTCCGTCTCTTGCGCCTACGACTCAGCAGGTTACGCCTACGCCGCAGACGCCGACTACGCAGCAAGTGACGCCGCCAACTCAGACACCGACGACGCAGCAAGTGACGCCTACTCCCCAGAAGGACACGTCTACAAAACAGCCAGCCACGCCTACAAAGCAGCCTACAACTCCAGCGGTGCAGCCCACCCCCAATAATCAGCCGACAGCGTCGCGACGTAGGTTGCCTATGTATCGCGAGAATGTACCAACGGACAGTATTATCCTGAGCGACCCCTGCATCCTCGCCGATTCGGCTACGCATACCTATTACATGACCGGCACAGGCGGACTTATGTGGACGAGCAAGGACCTACGCTTCTGGAACGGACCGCGCAATGTCGTGGAGATTGATTCCACTTCGTGGATGGGCGCTCACCCGCAGATTTGGGCGGCCGAACTGCATCAGTATCGCGGCAAATACTATTATTTCGCCACTTTCACGAATAACGCCATTACCATCGACTCCGTAGCAGGACGTCGCATTCCTCGCAGAGCTTGCCACGTACTAGTGAGCGACAAACCCGATGGACCCTATCGTCCGATGAAGGACCCCGTCTACCTGCCAGCTTTCAAGCCAACCCTCGACGGCACCCTCTGGGTCGATACCGATGGCCATCCTTATTTGGTTTATTGCCACGAATGGCTACAGAACCTCGATGGCACGATTGAGAAGATTCGCCTCTCCGACGACCTGTCGGGTAGTATAGGTTCGTCGCAACTGCTGTTCCGCGCCAGCGATGCGCCTTGGACTGTCGATGGCGATGTCAATGCTAATTCGCCTGCTGCGGTGAAGGCGGCAGTGGCTCCTACACGGCATTTCAGGGCCGACGGCTCACTGCCTAACGTAGTCACCGACGGACCTTGGCTGTTCCGCACGCAGACGGGTCGCCTCGGGATGATATGGACCAGTTGGGTTGGCAAGGACTATACAATGGGTGTTGTCTACAGCCAAAGTGGTACGCTCGATGGTCCTTGGATTCACGAGCCGAAGCCGCTCACGCCCTCCAACTACGGTCATGGCATGCTCTTCCACGACTGGAAGGGACGCCTGTTGCTGAGCGTTCATAGTCACGAGGTCATCAACGGACGCACCGTCCGACGTCCTCATTTCTTCCTGATGGATGATGAGGACGACCGCCTCAAGACTCTTGCTCACTTCCGTCCGTGAGTGCTCGTCTGCTTTCACGAACTTCCTCACTTCAACACAAACAACGCGTTTTGCTATGAATATCAGAAAGATGATGTTGTCGGGCGCTCTGCTCGTCTTGTTCAGCCTAACTGCTGTCGCGCAGACTGACGTGCCTTTGGCCGACCCCTACATCCTCACGGAGGACGGCACTTACTATGCTTACGGCACACATGCAGCCGATGGAATTGAATGCTTCACGTCCACCGACCTGAAGACGTGGCAGACGGCAGGCTTGGCGCTCTCGCGAGCGAACACGACCGAGGAGCGTTGGTTTTGGGCGCCCGAGGTGTACAAGCGGGGCGATACGTTCTATATGTTCTATTCTGCCAACGAGCACCTTTATGTCGCCACGTCCACTTCGCCAACGGGGCCTTTCCGTCAGCGAGGAGGGTTGCTGATGCAGGCGTTGATTGGCAATGAGAAATGTATTGACTCCTCCGTCATCTTCGACGATGACGGACGCGCTTATCTTTTCTTCGTGCGTTTCACCGACGGCAACTTCATCTGGATGTGCGACTTGAGCGATGACCTCATGCCCGTGCCTGGAACGCTACGTCCCTGCTTCGGCGCCAAAGAGCCTTGGGAGACCCATCTCGGTAAAGTGGCCGAAGGTCCTTTCGTCATCAAGCGCCGAGGCGTTTACTATCTCACGTATTCGGCCAACGATTTCCGCAGCCCCGACTACGGCGTAGGTTATGCTACTTCCAAGTCTATTCACGGCCCTTGGACGAAGGCTGCAGAGAACCCAATCCTCTCGCATCATAAAGGGCGCATAGGAACGGGTCATCACTCCCTCTTCACCGACAAGCGCGGACGCTTGTACATCGTCTATCATGCTCATTACTCGGCTACCGAGGTCTATCCTCGTATGATGTACATCGAGCCCATTCAGTTCAAGCGCGGCAAACTCCTCGTTCCGAACAAGCGTTAGCGATGCAACGATTTACGCGTATATACGCATCGGGCTGAGCGTATATACGCATCGGGCTGAGCGTATATACGTGTAAGCCTTAGCGTATATACGTGTGAAGGCCTGCGTCTGTAGGCATGTAGAAGGGCGAAGGTGAAGAGACAAAAAAGCGAAGGCGCAGCCGTTGATGAAGCTGTACGCCTTCGCGTTGTAAAATGCTGATTAAAAGGAGTGGATGCTTAGTTCTTGAAAGCAGAAGCGGCATCGGCAGCCTTCTTCATGGCCTTCTCGTGAGCCTTCTGAGTCTTGATGACGGCCTTGGCTTCCTTGACTTCATTCTGAGCAGACTTGATGCGGCTCTTGATGTCCTTGAGTTCGCTCTCGAGGTCGCGCTGCTTCTTCTTGAGGTCACGGATGATACTTTCCTGCTCCTTGATTTGCTTTTCAGCTTGTTCGACGATAGTGGTGTTGTCGTCGTCGATGACCACGCTGGCCTTGATGTCCTGTGCTTGGAGCATGGCGAAAGCCATTGCACAGATGAACAGAGATTTTTTCATTGTCGCGTAATTTTAATGGTTAAAGAGTTTTCAATTATTGGAACCGGCGACGAAATCGCCGGGCACTACGGCTGAGGGGAGGGCGAGGGAGCGCTATCGC
>CADCOX010000400.1 GCA_902803195.1 uncultured Bacteroidales bacterium | reverse complement strand
ACGCACCATATCGGCCACGTCGCGGTCTATCCATTCCTCGAAGTAGTCGAAGGTTCCTTCGTAGCCAGGCGTCCCTTGGTTCCAGCCTTTGAGCCACTTGCGCTTCGGGAATTCCCATTCGTCGCTTGCCTCGTCCATTACTAGCAGGCCGAGCGTGTCGCAGAGGTCGTAGAAGGCAGGCATATGTGGGTTGTGGCTCATGCGGATGGCATTGGCACCGAGTGACTTGAGCGTCTCCAGACGATGGCGCCAAACGGAGGTGGGTACGGCGGTACCGAGCACGCCAGCATCGTCGTGCACGCAGACGCCTTTCACCTTCATCCACTTGCCGTTGAGGGCAAAGCCGCGGTCGGGAGAGAACTCGAGCGTGCGCAAGCCCATGGGAACTTCTGAGCGGTCCACTTCGTTGCCGCCTTTCATCATGCGTGCGCGTACCTTATATAAATAGGGCTGGTCGAGCGTCCAACGACGAGGCTTTGCTATGGCTATCTGACAACGCGAGCCTTTGCCTGTAGCGACGACCTTACCCTCAGCGTCAAGAATGTCGACGACGATGCTCGTGCCAGCGGTATTGCCTTCGGTCTGCGCTTGCACCTCCACGACCGCTCGCTTGTCGCTGAGGCTCTTCACTTTCCACGATGTCCCCCAGAGCGCGAAGTGGGTGGCGGCGGCGTTCACGAGCCATACGGGACGGTTGATGCCCGAGCCCGTGTACCAACGTGAGTCGTCCTGACGGGAATGGTCCACGCGCACGGCAATCACGTTGTCGGCACCTGCCTTGAGGTAGGGCGTGAGGTCGTAGGCGAAGGACGCGAATCCGCTAGGCCGATAGCCGAGTTGATGGCCGTTGACGTAGACGGTTGAGCGATTGTAGACGCCTTCGAAATAGATGTACAACCGACGTCCGTCGCTCAGTTCGTTGGCATTCGGCAACAGGTGACAACGGTACCAAGCGATACCTCCGGGCAAATAGCCTTGACAAGAGCCGCGGTCGGGCGACATCGGTAGGGTCACGCCCCAGTCGTGGGGTAGACGTACGTGCTGCCAGCGGCTGTCGTCGTAGGTAGGAGCGATGGCTGCTGAATCATCGGCCAGTCGGAAGAGCCATCCTTCCGTCAATTGTCGTGCCTGCCCAAATGATGTGGGCGAACTGACCTGAGCTGACGCCGCCATCGTCGTGGCGAGGAGCAGCAAGGTGAAGAGTCGTCTGTAAGTTTTCATACTTATTCTTCGTTATTCAGTTGTAAGTTAGTGTCTGTGTTATCGTGTTGATGTGGACGATTGAACGCGCTTTGGCCGCTTAGAGCGTGGCCAGATAGCGCTCGGCCTCGATGGCGGCTTTGGCTCCGCTACCTGCTGCCACAACCGCTTGGCGATAGTGGGGGTCGGCTACGTCACCTGCTGCGTAGACGCCTGGGATGCCCGTACGGGGCGAATCGCCTTCCGTAATGATATAACCCGTCTCGTCGGTCTTCACCCAAGGTAGGAAGATGTCGCTGTTGGGCTTATGTCCAATAGCCAAGAAGAATCCGTCGATGGGCAGGTCGTAGCGGCGCTCGTCGGCTTCGCCCTTGCGGAAGACCACGTGTGCGCCCTCGACGCCATTGTCGCCATAGAGGCCTACGGTATTCGTCTCGAAAAGAACCTCAATCTTCGGGTTGTTCATTACGCGCTCCTGCATGATTTGCGTAGCACGCAGGTAAGGCTTGCGAACAATCAGATAGACTTTCTCGGCGAGACCTGCAAGGTAGGATGCCTCCTCGCATGCCGTATCGCCGCCACCCACGACGGCCACCTTCTTCTTGCGATAGAAGAATCCGTCGCAAGTAGCGCAGGCCGAGACGCCCTGACCGCGGTATTTCTCCTCATCGGCCAGCCCGAGGTATTTAGCGGAAGCGCCTGTACAGATGATCAGCGCGTCGCACGTCACCTCGCTATCGTCGTCCAACCAGAGGTGGTAGGGGGCAGCAGAGAGGTCGGTCTTGACGACCATGGCTCCGCGGATGTCGGTTCCGAAGCGTTCGGCCTGACTGCGCATATTGTCCATGAGTTCGTTGGCATCGATGCCATCGGGGAAACCGGGGAAGTTCTCCACTTCGGTCGTCGTCGTGAGTTGGCCGCCAGGTTGAAGGCCTTCGTAGAGTACGGGGGTTAGGCCTGCACGGCCTGCATAGATGGCAGCCGTATAGCCCGCAGGACCGCTGCCGAGAATCAGTAGTTTAATGTGTTCCATTATAAATATTCAGATAAGTGTAAAGACTCGATTCAGATAAATGTATAGACTCGATACAGATAAATGTATAGACTCGTTTGTAATTGGGCAAATGCAAGAACTCAGTTTCCAATTCGGGGCAAAGATAAACAATATTCATCGTCCTTCCAAAGGAAATTCGCAAAACTTACATCTTTTCTTTTGCACGCCTTTTATTTTTCACTTTTACCGCCCTTCCATTTCATGTTTTCCCTCTCTCCCTTTTCCCTTGTTCTTCCATAGATAGCCCATGCATTTGCCCATAACTCCGATAGTTCGTCGGAATAGAGTGGGGGGGGCTTAGGCGCCCATCTTCATGCTCGAGGAGAAGCGTTGATGCGGCAATCTTTTCTTAACAGCATCATCCATCACATATAACAGCATCATCCATCACATTTGAAATCATCATCCATCACAAGTACTCTATTCGGCAAACAGGCATGAATGATGACGACAACAAAGTCAGTCGTTTATTT
>CADCOX010000399.1 GCA_902803195.1 uncultured Bacteroidales bacterium | reverse complement strand
GGGCATCAACACCGTGTGGTTGGACCGCGAGGGTGGCATCTGGCTGGGCACCTACGACAGCGGGCTGCTCTATACCTCGCCCCTCTCTGGACTCTTCGACACCCGCCCCATCGACATCGACGTCTATCCCATTCTCACCGCCATCTATCTGCATGGACAACCCCTGCAGGTAGGCCATGAGTACGACGGTCATGCGCTGCTCACAGTGGCTCCGCCCTACGTGGAACAACTCACCTTCAGTCACGATCAGAACTCGCTGGCCTTCCAGTTCTCCACGATGAACTACGTGCGTCCGCGTAGCACTTGCTATCGCTATCGTTTTTCGGGCGACCGTGGGCAGTGGCACACGCTCTCGGCCGACTCCGCCAACCATTTGGTTGACGACAAGGGCGTGCTCTACCTGCCGCTGGTCAGCCTCTCGCCAGGCGACTACATCTTGGAAGTGATGGCTACGACCAACCCCAGCCACTGGAAGGGTACTGCCCTGCGGCGCATCGCTTTCACCATTCGTCCGCCTTGGTGGCAGACGCCCCTCGCGTACCTATTTTATCTATCGTTGGCGGCAGCGGCAGTCGCCCTCGTCTTCTGGCTCTATCGCCGCAACCTGCAGCGCAAGGCGTGCGAGGAGATGCTGCTGTTGCGCATCCAACATTTGGCGGAACAGGCTAATCGCGACGAGCATTCAGAGGCGATGGTGGTGCTGAGTGAGCCGTCGGCCACTGGCCCTACAGCCATAGAACCCGAACCCACGGCTCAGGAGAAGGAATTCATGGCTAGAGCCACACAACTGGTAGAGCAGCATATCACCGACCCAGCCTACAATGTGGAGCGCTTGGCAGCAGACCTTTGCATGGAACGTACCGGTCTCTATAAACGACTAACTGCCTTGATGCAGCAGTCGCCAGTGGCATTCATACGCAGCATACGCCTGCACCGTGCCGCCGATATGCTGCTACGCGGCGACTTGTCGGTCACCGAGATCTCGGAGCGCACGGGCTTTGGCTCTACGAGCTATTTCAGCAAGTGTTTTCAGAAGGAATTTGGTTGCAAGCCCTCGGAGTACACAGGAGCGTGAACACTTTTCAACATTTGTTGCGCAGCTTTCATCATTTGTTTTACTTCCCGCCTACGGTTTCATCATACCTTTGCGCCGTCGATACGAAACATCTAACTGAAAGGCAATATGAGACAAAGACTGATTCAACTGACAATGGTCCTGACGCTGCTCGGCAATGCAGCCCTCCAGGCACAGGAACATTACCGCTTCCAACCCTCCGACTATGTGTCGACCGACAACAATCGTGCGCCACAGAGTGCCTTCAGCTACGGCCAGTCATCGTTCACCGTAGCAGCATCAGGGCAGAATAACGTGGCCTTCAAGATGGGCGGCGAGTGCGACGGCAAGTACTACATCATGTCAGACGACCATTGGCTCTTGGTCAGTGGCAGCGGCCTGGCGACTGGCCGCACCGATGCCTACCTCTGGTGGATCAACGGCGCGAATCGGGGCACTCAGGTGGCTCCCGACCGCGTGTTCACTCTCGGTGGCAACCAACAGGTGTTCGTCTGGGATCTGCGGAATGGCAACGACCTCTTCTCGTGGTTCGGCAACGGAGGTGAGCCTATCGTGCTCAATTCCAACAGCACGGGTTTCATCCTCGCCATGGGACTAACAGCAGCGGGCACTGCCGCTACTGTGACAGACGTGGGCTGTTACAGCGATATGGCCATCGCCACTACCTATCCGACACTCATGACCGAGCTGGGCATTACCGAGGAGGCTCTGGTCCAGCAGATGCGTGCAGCGCTGACCGCAGAAATAGCCAGAGCACAGAAGCTCTTGCAGCAGCGACCCGCCACGGACGATGTGAAGAACGCCCTGCAGGCTGCCATTGCAGAGGCACAGAACGTACTGAAGGCTTTGACGGCAGAGAACTATGCCGTTGTGCCCTCCACCATCGAGCGCCTGCAAGAGGCCGAGGCCGCCTACACAGACGCGAGCCGTGTTGTCAGCTATCAGCTGACTGCCGACGGACTGCTGGCACGTTGGGATGACCTCGCCGTGCGTCTGCGCTTCGTCAACGACAGCATCCTGCGCGTGACGAAGTACATTGGTGATGAGAGCCGCGTGGAGCAGAGTCTGGTCATTAGGTCGCAGACAGCCTCGGGCTTGAACGTGAGTCATACCGAGAGCGATGGGCAAGTCACCCTCACCACCTCGCAGATGCGCTTGGTCTACGACGTGGACGCAGGCACCGTCAGCGTCTATCGTCCCACGGGCGAACTGCTCATCGCCGAGAAACTGGCCGTCATCGCCGCCAAGAACGATGGCCCCAATGCAGCCTACCAACTGAAGCAAGTCTTTGCCCTCGATGCCGACGAGCAGATCTACGGCATGGGCCAGTTGCAGAACGGCCGCCTGTCCATGCGTGGACTCAGCACCACGATGATCCAGGACAACCGCAGTATCTATATACCATTTTTTTATAGTTCCAAACGCTATGCCCTCTATTGGGACAACTACTCGCCAACGACCTTCAGCGACAATGCCGCCGGCACCACCTTCGCTTCTACAGGACAGGCCATCGACTACTATGTGCTCGTGGGCAGTGGGGCAGACAGTGTGCTGCGCTCGTGGCGCCGACTGACGGGCGGCACCCAGCTGCCTCCGCTCTGGAACTTCGGACTCTACCAGAGCAAACAGCGATACCAGAGCACGCAGGAGGTCATCGACGTGGTGGCCAAGTACCGCCAGCTGGGTGTGCCCCTCGACTGTGTTGTGCAGGACTGGCAGTACTGGGGCGACGATGCCCACTGGAATGCCATGGAGTTCCTGAACCCCAAATATGGCGACTATCAGCGCATGATAGATGAGGTCCACGGGATGAATGCCAAACTGATGATTAGTGTATGGCCCGACTTCGGCCCCGAGACCAAGCAATACAAGGAGTTCAGCGAGGCTGGACGCCTCATTCCCATACAGAGTTATCCAACCAGTGTGGCCACGCGCCCCTATGATGTCTATGATGCCACAACCCGCGCCCGCTACTGGAATTATCTTTATGAAGGCCTGATGAGCAAAGGCATTGATGCTCTTTGGCTCGATTCGGCAGAACCAGATGACTTCAGCAACAAAACCACCGATTACGACTACGTGACGGGGCTCGACGGTCGTACCTTCCGTAGTGTCCGCAATGCCTTCCCGCTATGTCATGTGGAGGGCGTTTACGATAACCACAAGGCCAAGAACGCATTGTCGGGTAAGCGCGTGAGCATCTTAGCCCGTTCTGCTTTCGCGGGTATGCAACGCACAGGTGCTTTCGTCTGGAGTGCTGACATTACATCGAGTTGGCAGACGTTAGCAGCACAGATTCCTGCCGCCTGTAACCTCTCAATCTCTGGTCTGCCCTATTGGAACAGCGACACAGGTGCGTTCTTCATTGGCGGCTATGGCGGCGTGAGCGATGCCAACTGGCGTGCGCTCTACACCCGCTGGACGCAGTTCTCCTGCTTCTGCCCGATGATGCGTTTCCACGGCGACCAGACGCCGCGCGAGATTTGGCAGTTCGGCGCTAATGGAGATGCCCAAGGCGACTACGACAATATCCTTCGCTACATCCGTCTGCGCTACCGCCTTTTGCCCTACATCTACAGCACTGCTCATCAGGTGGTGACTCGCGACGAGACCTTCATGCGTGCCATGCCTATCGCCTTCGAGGATGATGCCCAATGCATGGGCGTAACCGATCAGTACATGTTCGGACGAGCATTCCTCGTGGCTCCCGTTGTGACCGAAGGTGCTGCAGGGCGCAATGTCTATCTGCCCCAAATCCTTAAATCCTCAAATCCTCAAACCCTTAAATGGTATGATTTTTGGACGGGCAAGTCCTGCAGAGGCGGTCAGACCGTGTTCTGCACAACACCGCAGGACATCATGCCCCTCTACGTTCCAGCTGGCACCATCCTGCCCTTTGGACCTGAGGTGCAGTACAGCAGTGAGAAACCGTGGGATGACATCGAGATCCGCGTTTACGCAGGTGCAGACGGCAGCTTTACGCTCTATGAAGACGAACTCGACGGCTACGGCTACCAACAGGGAGCCTTCAGCGAGATTCCCTTCAGTTGGAACGAGACGACACAAATACTCACCATCGGTCAGCGTAAGGGCGAGTTCCCCGGGATGCTGCGGCAGCGCACGTTCCGCATCGTCCGCGTGTCCTCCCATAAGGGCTTCGGCGATCAGCCTTCTTCCACGTATAACCGTGTTGTCACTTACGACGGAACGGCCCAAAGTGTGACCTTGGCCGAAGAAGCAGAGGTTGAAAGCCAGGTTGAGGACGTTACCAGCCAGATTGTGAACCCTAGCTTCGAGGCCGACGGCCAAACGCTCAGCAAGGTGGCACCGCAGGGATGGACTGTGGCTAGCGAAACTACCTGGTGGGGCGTCAACCGAGGTGGTGGCAATGGCGACCCGCAGGCCACCGACGGGCTGTACATCTTCGGCGTTTGGGATAACGATGCCTCCATGACGCCCTCCGTCAGCCAGACCGTCACCTCGCTGCCCCGCGGCAGCTACCGACTGACCGTAGACATGCAGGCCAGCAATCGCTCTGCCGAGTCCATCCGCTTGGGCCGACAATACGTTTTTGCTGGTCAGCAGAGAGGCTACTTCGCCGACCAACTCAGTACGGCCGGCGTAGGCGATACGTATCCCATGCAGACCATTGCGGTCCGCTTCGAACAGGAGGCCGACAACGTGCCCATCGCCATCGGTGTCGCTACTGAAGGCGCTCCGCGCGAGACGTGGTTCAAGATTGACAACTTCCGACTCTACCGCTTGGCCGAGGACCCCGCCACGGGACTGTCGTTTGCTCCTCATTCGTCATCTCCAAAGCTTTCTGCCGCCATCTACGACCTCTCAGGTCGCAAAGGGTCGTATGCAAGGAAAGGTCGCTTGCCAAGCGGAATATATCTCACGAACAACAAGAAAATCTTCGTCAGATGAGAGGAACGGCCTGCAGGGGACGCATTTCATAGCGAAGAACCTGAGGCGGAACTGAATTTACGAAAGTTGAATACACTGAAAAAGATATGGCCATCAGGAAGTCACAATTGATATTGGCAATGTTGCTCCTGTTCTCAGTGGGAGCCACTGCCGCTGAGAGCCTTCTCTGGCAGGGCTCGAAGAAGTTCTCCGGTTGGAGCGATGTGCTTAATATCGAGGGAAGCAGGTTCAACGGTGCCAAGGCTGACGACGTGCTGCACCTGAGCATCACAGCCTCTTCGGGAGCGCAACTACAGTTGTCGTGGGGCTCAGGTTGGACATGTTTCGATGGGCTGGAACATCAGAACGTCAATGGCGACTTCGATTTGCTGCTCACGGCGCAAGATGTCAGTAGGCTGAAGCAAGGCATTCACATCAAGGAAGTGAATTTCACCCTGACCGCCGTCAGCCTCCGAAGTAATGACGGCGAGTATACGACACAGGCCGAGGACCTCTTTGCGTGGCAAGACATGCTGCTGAGCGGCGCCACGCAGGGACAAACATGTACCGTCGGGCTGAAAGCCTATGGCGGCGCTGGCTGGTATTGGCCAGAGAACAACACCTCCCACATCTCGCAAGTCGCCGACTTTAGGAAACTGCGTCAAGCTCACCCCAACAAGATGACGGCTATGCCTGAGTGCAACAGCGTGCCCTCATGGGAGAATATGCAGCGCGACCAGGCACTCTGGCTTATG
>CADCOX010000398.1 GCA_902803195.1 uncultured Bacteroidales bacterium | reverse complement strand
TTGCTCATTCAAGGACGACCTGCAGCCGATACTCCAGAAGGCGGTGGAGGCCGACGTGCTGGTGTGCGGCTCGCCCAACTATTGCGGCTACCCCTCAGCAGCCCTTCGGGCCTTCATGGAGCGCATGGAGTTTCCCGCGGTCAACTATTACGACTACTCCAAGCCCGTTGTGCTGAAGCGCATCTGCTCGGCCACCATCTACACGATGAACTGCCCCAACGAGGAGGTCTACCGCCAGATGAACTATCCTATCCTCATGGACACTGCGGCCCTGCAGCTCGGCGTGTTCGGTCCGACGGAGATTCTATATTCCTTCGACACCTATCAGTTCTCGAACTACGACCGCTACGATGCCGCCACCTTCAGCGAAGCACATAAGGCCGAGGTCCGCAACACGCAGTTCCCCGTCGACCTTGAAAAAGCCAACGAGTTAGGGAAGCGACTGGTTGGCAAGTGTGTGGCAGATATGACGATAGAGGGGTAGACGAATAAATCGGAACAGATATGAAACTCGGTTTGCAAACATTACATTTTAGTTGCATAAGCGTCGCCGCCATGCTCTTTATGGGCATTATTGGGCTGACATCGTGTTCTGACGACGATGACTCCCCAATGTCAGGGGAGCAGACAGACGTACCACGGATTATCCTCGACGTGGATATATGCTCGTCCACCGACGACCTCTTCGCCATGGAGATGCTTTACCGCTACGCCGACCAGGGGCGCTGTCGGTTTCTTGGCATCGTGGTCGACAGCGAGGGCGAGGGACACGCTGCCTTCGCAGATGTGATGAACACCTATTTCGGACACCCGAACCTCCCCATCGGTCAGGTCCGCAAAGGAATCAAAGACGCTAAGATATGGACGGACTATAGGCGTGTGGCCGACCTGAAGGATGCCGATGGGCAGGCCATGTTCAGACGCTCCATCGCCGACTACGCAGCGTTGCCAGATGGATACAAGCTCTATCGTCACCTCCTTGCAGAACAGCCCGACAAGAGCGTAAGCATCATCTCCGTTGGTTTTCTCACTTGTCTGGCGCAGCTCTTGGAGTCGGACGCCGATGAGTATTCGTCGCTGAATGGCGTCGAACTGGTGCGACGAAAGGTGAAATGCATATATATCATGGGCGGTGCTTTCAGCCAGAAGTTTGAATCGGAGTACAATTTCGGTCAGGGGATTGCGTTCTCACAGACTTTTTTCCGTCTATGGCCAAAGGACATTGACATGATGTTCTCGCCCGGCGAAGTGGGCGACCAAGTGTACTACCGCCCCGAGCAGGTCATAGCCGATATCTCATGGACTGACCGCCATCCAATCAAGCAAGTCTATCTGATGACCGACTACGATGACCCAGGACAAAGGATGTGGGACCCGCTGACCGTCATCCAAGCCATCGAGGGCGACGCTGCTTTTCAGCTCAGCGGCCGAGGCTGGGTGAGCATTGATTCCGACGCGATGATGACCTTTGCCCCTTCACCTTCTGGCAACTGTCGCTACCAACTGCCTGGTGACAGCGCCTGGGTGGCAGCAACACTAGAGCGTATCCGCAACATGAACAAAATACATTGAGCATACCGAGGTGAAGAGAAGAACGAGCCTCTGCTATGCCGATGCGAAACCTAAGATTGGATAAATTCCATTATTCAAGCCTGATAGATTCCATCTTCACAATAGTACATTCCAATAACAAAAAATCGTCATGAGCAAAGTTGCCCAATTTCTGAAACCTCTGATGCCGATACTCTCGGCTGTTTATGGCGTAGCAATCATCTACGTGACTGCTCAGCCTGTTGCCGGCGACCAATCGGTATTTGTTGGCGAATCGGTGACATGGCTGCTCACCTTAGTCGGTATCGCTCTGACCCTGTTCCTCGTGCATCGCATCGAACCGAAGGTGTTTCCTGCTGCCGGACAATTCACGCTGGAGTTGCCTAAGAGCTCCGTCATCGTAGGGCTGATGCTGCTTACTCCGTTATGGCTTGTTGCGGAAGGGTATATCGTATATGGCCTCCTGTCGTTGGCCACCACTTTACAGATGGAACCGCTCACCTACACAACTGCCGAATTGCGCGAAGGCCTCTTGTCGAGCGTGCATGCCGTCTTGCTTGCGCCTATACTCGAAGAACTGTGTTTCAGGCAAATGGCTATTGCTCCTTTCCGCCGCCGTGGCGCGCAGATCGTTGTCTGCGTGGTGATGGCCCTCTTGTTCGGACTGCTCCATGTGCGCAACTTCCCCGGAGCTTTCCTCAGCGCCATGGTGTATGGATTGGTATTCATCTGGTCGCGAAACATCTGGTATAGCGTGGCACTCCATGCAGGACGTAACCTCGTTGCCACACTCCTTGCCGTTTACTGTTGGCTGCATTTAGGCGATATGCAGATGGCGACAATGCCCGTTATCATTCTGCCCGATATGAAGGTAATCTTCGTAAGCTTGTTCTTAGCCATTGCTGGACTGCTGATACTAAGGAAGAAATGCTGATTTAGGGAACTGATATAAAGTTATATTTCATGATGAACAGACAGATTGCCTTTTGTGGGCTTGACTGCACGAAGTGCGACGCCTATATTGCTACAAAGAACGACGATCAGTCGCTGCGGGAAAGAACCGCTAAGCTTTGGGCTGAACTGAACCATGCGCCCATCCTTCCAGAACATATCAATTGCGAGGGATGCCGCATGGATGGGGCCAAGACCTTTTTCTGCAGCTCGTTGTGCGAGATTCGTGAGTGCGCAGTTGCCAAGAGGATGGGGACTTGTGGCGTTTGTCCCGAGAGAGCCGTCTGCCCGAAAGTCAAAGCGATTTGGCAGAACAACCCTCAGGCGAAGGAGAATCTGCTGAAGTAAATTCCAAGTTGGCAAATTGATTTATCCTGTCGGCCAGCATCGCACCTGCTACATCGATGGAGCTTGGTACCAGAAAGGCCATGGAAATAGCATTCTTCGAGTGACAGGATGGGTATGGTACAGCGGCACCGACATCGATTAGCCCGATCGCCAGTGCGGCGTGATGATGCCATTAGAATAAGAAAGATGGGACCAATGAAACATCTGCCGAATATCCTCTCATCGCTCCGAATCGTCGGAGCTGTGGCGCTGTTGCTGACCA
>CADCOX010000397.1 GCA_902803195.1 uncultured Bacteroidales bacterium | reverse complement strand
GCGGGCTCCAGGATGGGCAGGAAGTCCTTCAGGTTGGAGATCTTCTTGTCGTAGATGAGGATGTAGGGGTTCTCCATCTCGCACTCCATCTTCTCGGTGTTGGTGACGAAGTAGGCGCTGAGGTAACCGCGGTCGAACTGCATACCCTCGACGACGCCGATGGTGGTGTCGCGACCCTTCGCTTCCTCGATGGTGATGACGCCGTCCTTGGAGACTTTCTTCATTGCCTCGGCCAGCAGCTTGCCGATTTCGGGGTCGTTGTTGGCGCTCACGGCAGCCACCTGCTCAATCTTGTCGTAGTCGTTTCCTACCTGCTCGCTCTGCGATGCGATATGCTCGACGACCTTGGCCACAGCCTTGTCGATACCGCGCTTGAGGTCCATGGGATTGGCTCCTGCGGTGACGTTCTTCAAGCCTTCGCGGACGATGGCCTGAGCCAGCACGGTTGCAGTGGTGGTGCCGTCGCCAGCATCGTCACCGGTCTTGGAAGCAACACTCTTGACGAGCTGTGCGCCTGCGTTCTGGAATGCATCGGCCAACTCAATCTCCTTGGCTACGGTCACGCCGTCCTTGGTGATCTGAGGAGCACCGAACTTCTTCTCGATGATTACATTACGACCTTTAGGGCCAAGCGTCACCTTGACAGCATTGGCCAGCTGGTCTACGCCCTGCTTCATCTGTTCGCGGGCTTCGATATTGAATTTGATTTCTTTTGCCATTTTCTTTTTCGCGCCTTTGGCGCAGTTTAAGGTTTAAAGTTTAATGAGAAATGCTTTGGTGGGTGAAGTCTTTCGTTTAAAGTCTGCCGTCTAAGGTATCTGCATTAAACCTTAAACTTTAAACTTTAAACTCAGGCCTCGTTAAGCAATAACTGCGACAACGTCGCTCTGGCGCATAATGAGGTATTTGGTACCTTCGAACTCCAGTTCCGTGCCGGCATATTTGCCATAAAGGACGGTATCGCCAGCCTTCAGGACCATCTCTTCGTCCTTCGTGCCGCGACCTACGGCAACGACAGTGCCCTGCAAGGGCTTCTCTTTCGCGGTATCGGGGATGATAATGCCACCGATAGTCTTCTCTTCAGCAGGAGCGGGCTCGATGAGCACGCGGTCTGCAAGCGGTTGAATTTTCATAGTTGTTTTGAGTTTTTATGTGAGTGATTAGTTATTGAGTTTATGGGATTGGACGCTTTCGCGTTTCCACTAGATGACTAAGCGAAAGGCGTGCCAAAGTGTACATCACTGACAAGATGTCAGTCGTTCGTGCCTGCTTTTTCAGTGTTGTCTCAAAAAAAGTGTTCGTTTTCGTTCGCGTTAACGTTATTATTCTTAACTTTGCGCCATCAAACGAACAAATTTATGCTAACAAACGAAGAACGCAACGCGTATTTGGCACTGCTGCATCGCGAAGTGGTGCCTGCCATTGGGTGTACGGAACCGATGGCCGTGGCCCTCTGCGTGGCGCGTGCCACAGAAAAACTCGGCTCGACGCCCGAGCGCATCGACCTGCGTCTGAGCGCCAACATCCTCAAGAACGCCATGGGCGTAGGTATTCCCGGTACGGGCGGCATGATAGGCCTGCCGATAGCAGTAGCCATGGGCGCCATCGGGGGCAAGTCGTGCCTCGGACTGGAGGTGCTGCGCGACTGCACCGACGAGGATCTCGCTGCGGCCAAGCGTTATATTGCCGAGGACCACATCCACATCCGCCTCGAGGAGGACGACCCCGACAAGCTCTTCATTCACGTCACCGTCTCGGCGGCCGACCGCCAAGAGGAGGCATGCATCAAAGGCGGACATACCCATTTCATAAACAACACTCCAGACTCGGCCCCGAACTCAGCCCCCGCCCTCGCTCGTAGGGAGGGAGCAGAATGTTCTGAGCAGGCGTCCGCATCCCCGTCCTCGAAGGTGACCACTTCCTCCCAACAAGAGAGGGTGGGGTGTGGGTCCCCGGGGGGCGAGGGTCTTTTATCCCTCCAGAATGTCTATGAGTTTGCCACAACGACCTCTTTGGACGACCTGCACTTCATCCTCGACGCCAAGCGCTTGAACGAAG
>CADCOX010000396.1 GCA_902803195.1 uncultured Bacteroidales bacterium | reverse complement strand
CTGTGCACGCTCGTCGGGCGTGAGCGGCCGTTGCATATCGACGTTCTTGGGCCAGCCTCCCGTTGCTCTTTGGTAGAGTAGCATCTGGTCGCCGATGCGCCGTGCCTCGTCGGTTTGGAAGAAAGCCGATGAAGTAGCGCGCAACGGATCACGGGCAGCGCCTTGGGCAGCCATCAGCAAGGGTATGGCCGAGAGGCATACAACGGCCAGCAGGATGAAGATATTCTTATGGTTCATAGGCTATTGCATCTTTTTCAGGCCCTCCCATCGAACGTCCCATTTGCCGTCTTTAGGGAAGCCCGGGTTGGTCGATTCCTGACAACCGTCCCATCCCGCACACATCATAGCTACGGCCGTGAGCAAGGCTCCATTGCCTGGCAGATAGACGCGCAGGCGGTCGGGCGTCTGGAAATTATGGCCATTGGGTAGGAAGGTGTTCTTCGGGGCGTCGAGCAGCAAGGCTTTGAGCGCTGTCTCGGGCTCACCGAGGCGAGCGGCCGCCATGGCTATCATGCCGTAGTCCCAGCCCCAGGTGGTAGGCCAGTTCCAATGATGCATCACCCAATGGAGCGTCGCCCGCATCCTGTCCTTATTATATAATAAGGTGTAAGGCACGCGCTCGCTGGGCAACAGGCCACAAGCACCAAGCACCGCAGGATGATCGTTGCGGCACTTGTCGTTGAACGTCTCCATCTTCTTGGAGGGGCTGTCGAAAGGGTCGAAGGCTGCTGACGGGGCGAGGTCGCCAAGGGGCTGGCCGGCTGTATAAATAACGTTGTCCTCTGGCAAGGGTGAGAGGCGATTAATGATGTCGTCCCATCGCGCCACACGCGGCTTGCCCTGCCGCTGGCGCCAGCGTTGTGCCACCGACAGACCATACTGCCAATAGGCAAGTTCGAAGGGTTGGTTGTAGGCGATGTCTTTAGTGATGGACTCCTGCATGGAGGTGGCGCCCTTCAAATGATAACGCTTCGTTTGCTCATCAAACGAAAGGAAATCGGCCATGAAGGCTGCAGTCGCCTCCACCTGCTCGCCGTAGGTTTTCAAGGTTTCGGCAGTAGGCTGAGCCCGATACATCTCTTCGGCCAGATAGATGTAATGAGGCTGTTGCCAAATCAGGAAGGAGCCGGTGTTGGATGGCGCTTCGCCTGCCCAGGGATCGGTCATCTTCATCCATCGGACGCCCTTGAAGCCTTGACGCTCAGCAATCTGACGGGCCACGGGATAGGCGGTCTCGTTGTACCATCTCAGCATCTGCGCTACTGTCTCAGGACGGTTCCAAAGCGCGAAATCGGTCGCATGCCACCACGTCATTTCCAGATGGGGACGCCCAAACCATGTGTTGTAGGTCAGCCCGCTCTCTTGTGGTGGCAGGTTGTTGGCGCAGTTGACTTGGGTGAGATACTGTGAAAGCACCACCCTGCGCTCCAACTCCTTGGCACGCACGTCTGTACATCGGGAGAAATCCGCGATGGCACCCGCCTGCCACCAGCTGTTCCAATGTCGTTGCGTGGTCTCATGGTATGGGTCGAAGGCAAAAGCCGCGGGCTCGGTGGCGGGCGCCTGCTGCAGGTATTCGACAGCGAAAGCGAGGACATCATCGGTCGTCGTAAGGACAAAATTGTGACGATCGCTTTCGCGCAGGGTGGCCTGCCCTTCCCATTGTAGAAGAACGTAATAGGTGGTTTCGTCGAGCGTCCGTTGGATCAGGACCCAACGGTCGTTCCGGGCGATGATCTCCGACTGATGGTGCTCGGGCTGACTCCAGTCGTTGGCATCGTCGGCATGTCGCCCTGTAGGATAAGAGAACCGAAGCGCGAGCGAAGCTCTTTGGTCCTTCAGCAAGCGGCTCTTGATCCTTGCGAAGAGAGCGTCCTTCGCCGGGTGAACACCCGTGGTCACCTCTACCCTCTCGCCATCGGCCGTGAAGGCGGATACAATTTCCCCGTCCCAGAGTTTCTGTTCTTGACGTATGGCTTGAAGCGACTGCCATGAGACGGGCTGCCCTTGCCGGTCGCGAAGGTTAAGTCCGATTGTGCCGAGATTCAGGCGGTGGGGATTCACGCGGAAGTATGCTGTGGCTTCCTTGTGGCGCCCGTCCTCGTCTTTCTTATACTCCACGGCATACACTTCCTGATGGCCATG
>CADCOX010000395.1 GCA_902803195.1 uncultured Bacteroidales bacterium | reverse complement strand
GAGAGTGGAGAGTGGAGAGTAGTTGAGGGCAAAGAGTACAGACATAGAGTACAAACCTATTATCACGGAACATCGTTCAAAGATGAAGTTCTTTTTCCGTTCAGACCGACGTGCCCTGCTGCTATTGTTCATCGTGATACTGGCAGTTTGGGCGGGAATTATCATCGACCGCAAGTTGCTGCGCCAACCTGCGAATGCGCTTCCTGCCCTCGATGAGATGGCCATGGATTCGTTGGCATCTGCACAGAAGGAGATGGGAAGAGTAGGCGAAAGAGAGGCTCTCGAGGGAGAATATACATCAACGGAAGATGGGCGTTCAACGATGGGACCACAAACTGAGACCTTCGCTTTCGACCCTAATACAGCAGACGAAGCCACCCTCTTACGCCTTGGACTGGCGCCATGGCAAGCGAAGAGCATCATGAAGTACCGCTCACGAGGTGGACGCTACCATCGAACGGAGGATTTCAAGCGTGTACCGGGCATGACACCTGAGGTCTATGAGCGGTTGGCTCCTGTCATACACATCGACCGTGCCTTCCGTTACTATGACGACAACGAACTAAAGGCTGAACGCACAAAACCGATTGAACATCAAGCACAAACCCAACGCAAGCAGGATTCCCTCAATACCTACCCTCACAACGAGAAGTTCAAGGAACTGACCATCGTAGACCTTAACAGCACAGATACAACCGAACTGAAGCACATCCCTGGAATCGCCTCCTACCGTGCACGTCAAATCATCAGATACCGAGAGCGCTTAGGTGGTTACGCAAGCATCGAACAGCTCAAGGAGATTGAAGGGCTGCCTGTTGATGAACTGGCCTGCTGGTTCGACACCGGCAAAGGAGTCTACCGCCGCATCACTATCAACAAAGCTACGATAGCCGAGATGGGTAAGCACCCCTATATGGGATTCACCCGTGCAAGAGCCATCGACAACTATCGCCGCAACTATGGCCCAATTCACGACCTCTCGGAACTCCGCCTCTTGCCCGACTTCACAGAAGATGTCGTCGACCGTCTCCGTCCCTACGTGGAATACTGAACGAAAACACAACGAAGGCATCCCCAATCCGAGCAACCATAGACACCTCAACACCCTATTTCGTTCTATGCCACCAACTCTCCTTTTCCGCATTTGAAAAGCAGGCAAAATAGAACATAAAAGCAGTTATTAGACATTATTTATAATAAAAAAAGGACAGGTGATCGTCAATTCGCACTATTTTTAGGTCTTTTTTTAATAAAATGTGTCGATTATTAGTCAAAACTTAAATGTTAGGAGAAATAATTAGTAACTTTGCAACGTCTTTCGGAAAAACAAACGAATGAGAGACAGGAATATAAAACAATTAAACAAACATAAAATTTCAACTTATGGAAAAGAAAATTTTCAAGTGGGCATCGGTGTTCTGCATAGTGGCGAGCATGACCGCATGCGGAATCGACATCCCCAAGGAAACTCAGACGTCTTACGAGACCATGACAATCAAGAAACAAGACATCGAAGTGCCGGTGAAGTTCAGCGCAAGACTGAAAGGTCAATCGGACGTAACCGTTACGCCGCAAGTGAGCGGACAGTTGACAAAGATTGAAGTGACGGAGGGCCAACAGGTAAAGAAAGGACAGACGCTCTTCGTGATCGACTCGCGCAATGCACGTCTTGAGCTGGAAGCTGCCCAGGCCAACTTGCAGGCTGCATTGGCTCAGGAGAATAGCGCTAAGCTGGAATATGAATCGAACAAAAACTTGTTCGAGAAGAATATCGTGAGCCGTTATATGCTGGACAACTCACAGAACTCTTACAAACAAGCACAAGCATCTGTGGCACAAGCCAGGGCTCAAGTGAACCGCTCGCGTGTGAATCTGGGCTTCTGCACGATTACGGCTCCTGTGACGGGTGTCATAGGTGAGATTCCCGTGCGAACAGGTGACCAAGTTTCGCCAGGTACTCATCTCACTATCCTCAGCGGCAACACCACGATGGACGCAGAGTTCTCGGTAACGGAAGCACTTATTGAGGCATCGGTATCTGCCGGACTGACGCAGAGTGACAAGCTGAGACACATGGCTGAACTGCCTGACGTGACATTCGTCATGAAAAACGGCACGGTGTATCCGCACAAGGGACGCATCACAAGCCTGACAGGCGTAGTGGACGTTGCTACAGGTTCGCTGGGCGCCAAGGCTACCTTCCCCAATCCCGAAGGCCATCTCTTCTCTGGCATCCAAGGCACAGTCGTGCTGCCTTTTGCCCAAAAAGATGTGATAGTTGTTCCGCAAACGGCGGTGGTTAAACTTCAGGACAAGCAGCAGGTTTATAAGGTAAAGGCCGACAGCACGGCGACAGCCATTACGGTGACGACAGCCGATACTGGCAACGGTGAGGATGTCATCGTCACCAGCGGCCTCAATGTAGGCGACAAAATCGTGACTATCGGAGCTAATAACGTACAAGAAGGGCAGAAAGTCCTTTTCCCTGAAGCACCGAAAAACGAGAAGTAAACTATGAAGAACAACATTTTCATCAATAAATACGTGATGGCCTGTGCCATCAGTATTGTTATTGCGATGGTGGGCTTCATCTGCATGAAGTCACTCTCCATTGAGCAATATCCCAGCATTGCTCCGCCACAGGTGATGGTTATAACCACCTACACGGGTGCCGATGCGAAAACAATCATGAAGTCGGTCATCCAGCCATTGGAGGAGAGCATCAACGGTGTGCCTGGCATGACCTATATGACCTCGAAGGCCTCATCGTCGGGAAATGTGAGCATTAGCGTGTACTTTGAGCAGGGCACCGACCCTGACATGGCAGCGGTGAACGTACAGAACCGTGTCTCGAAGGCACAAGCCTTGCTGCCCGCCGACGTGACGAAGGTGGGTGTCCAGGTGATGAAGATGCAGAGCAACATCCTTCGCATCCTTGCCGTGAGGAGTTCGGATGGCAAGTATGATGACGACTTCATCTCGAACTACGTAGACATCAACATCAAGCCGCGCCTACAGCGTATCACGGGCGTAGGTGATGTAACAGCATTAGGTAATACCTATGCCCTTCGCATCTGGATGAAGCCCGACGTGATGGCTCAGTACGGCTTGGAGCCAAACGACATCTTCGCGGCCATCAACGGCCAGAGTTTCGTCACATCGACTGGTTCATTAGGCGAGCAGTCGGAAAACAAGTACCAGTACTCGATGGAGTACAAGGGCACGCTGAAGACTGTCGAAGAGTTCAACGACATTGTGTTGCGCACAAGCGACGGCGGCCACCTGCTGCACTTGAGCGATGTTGCCGAGGTGGAGATAGGGGCCCAGAGCTACAGTTTCCTGTCGAATATCAACGGTCAGCCGGGTACGCTGCTCATGGTGTTCCAGGCACCGGAAGCCAATGCGACGGAGGTGAACGCCCGTATCACGAAGATGTGTGAGGATATGAAGGCCAAGATGCCCGCCGGACTGGAGTTCGTCACCTTGCAGACTTCTGATGACTTTCTCTTCGCGGCCATCCATAACGTAGTCGAGACGCTCATCATCGCCATCATCCTCGTGATTCTCGTGGTCTTCTTCTTCCTT
>CADCOX010000394.1 GCA_902803195.1 uncultured Bacteroidales bacterium | reverse complement strand
GCGCACGTCATGCTGTCGCGGTGGTAGCGCTCGCCATTGCTCATTGTGCGGCCGTGGAAATAGTCGGCGTAGTATGATGCATTGCCGCGCTGTGGACTTAGCTTCTGGGAGCTCGTCGCTAATGGGAAAATTACGGCAGCAGCCAGCAGTATGAGTGCACGTTTTAGGGCGGTGAGATTCTTGTTCATGGGCGTAAAAATGTACTTTTCGGGTCGCAAGTTAGCCATTTTCATGCAATTGACAAATTATTTTGCCTTTTTTGTGTGCTTTGTTGACCGAAAATGCTTAAATTTGCACCCCAAAATGTACTTGAGAACAAATATAAACGCCAAAAATAATGAAAAAAACTGTCTTTCAATGCCTTCTTGCAGCAGCACTTCTGCTGACGTTGGGCAGCTGTATGTCCAACAAGAAGATTATCTATCTCCAGGGTGCTGATTTAGAGTACCTCCTTCCCAAGGCTGTAGAGCAAGCCTTCGAACTCAAGATTGAGCCCGATGACCAACTTGCTATCTCTGTTGCCTCCAAGGACCGCGAGCTCATCGAACCCTTCAATAACAACACCCTTATCGGTGGCGGTAACAACGGCAACTATAGTTCCAGTACCACGAACACGACTTCTGGCGTGAGTTATTTCCACGTAGACCCGCAGGGTTACATCGCATTCCCTGTCTTTGGATTGCTCAAGGTCGGTGGCAAGACCACCAATGAGGTCAGTATGATGGTACAGAAGCTCCTGCGCGAAGGCGATTCCAGCCACGCTCCCTTCATCAAGGATGCCGTCGTCAACACCAAGATCATGAGTTTCAAGGTCACCGTCCTCGGCGATGTCAAGAATTCAGGTCAGCAGACTTACCAAGGCGAGCGACTCACGCTCCTCGAGGCCATCGGACGTGCAGGCGACCTCAACGCCTCTGGGCGCCGCGAACCCGTACTCGTCATCCGTGAGGAGAACGGACAGCGTGTCACCTACAACGTCGACCTCCGCGACCAGGCCAGCATCTTCCAGTCACCTGCCTACTACCTCCAGCAGAATGACGTCATCTATGTGCAGCCCAACAAGTCGCAGCGCATCAAGACGAGCACGGGCTACACTTGGCTTAGCGCCAGCTCCACCCTCGTCGGCATCATCGTCTCCATCGTCTCGCTCATCGTGGCGATCAACAAGTGACCCTCATCTTCAACGATTCTCCTGATAAACAACGTATAATGGAAAACAATAGACAACACGAAGAGTGGCAGGACACCGACGAAATGCTGTCCTTGCGTGACATCATTGACATCTTCATCACCCACTGGAAGTGGTTCCTCCTCTCCGTCATCCTGTGTCTCATCCTGGGACGCCTTTATCTCGCTACGAAGCCCTATATCTACAAGCGTTCGGCTGTCATGCTTGTTAAGGATGATGGCGCTTCCGGTGGCCGCGCCAGCCGTGGCGGTACCGATGCCCTCATGCAGCTCAACGGTGTCATGATGGGCTCCAGCGTCAAGAACGAGGTTTACATCATTCAGAGCCATCAGATCATGAAAGAGGTTGTGCGCCAGCTGCATCTCGATGTCACCTATGGCTACAAGAGTCACCTCAAGCACATCAACCTCTACGAGGTCAAACCTTTCACCGTTCAGTTCGACTCGGCCGAAGCTCGCTCCGCTGTGCGCTTCAAGGTCGAGCTCAAGGACGGCAAGGCTCGTCTCTTCGACTTCGTCACTTCCGCTGGTGATGTCGAGTTCAACAAGTTCGTGCCTTTTGACAAAGCGGTCAAGACTCCTGCTGGCGTGCTTACCCTCATTCCTCACGAGGAGTACTTCGACAATTTCAATGGCCGCGAAATCACTATCACCCGCTCCACGGTCGATGCAGCAGCCGTAGCCTATGGCAGCGCCCTCAAGGCCAGCGAGATTGATAAGGAGAGCACCCTCGTAGGACTCACGTTTACCGACCATAATATTCGTCGTGCCGAGGACATCCTTAACGAGGTACTCGATGCCTACAAGCGAAGCATCATTATCGACAAGAACCGCATCGCCGAGAGCACAGCCCAGTTCATCGATGAGCGTATTCAGATCATCGCCAAGGACCTGAGCCGTGTCGAAGGCGATCTCGCAGCCTTCAAGCAGAGCAATCGTCTCGTCAGCCTCAAGGAGGATGCCAACGCCTACCTCCAGCAGAGCGCCGCTGCTCGTCAGCGCAGCATCCAACTCGAATCGCAAGTGGGTGTTGTTCAGTTCCTGCT
>CADCOX010000393.1 GCA_902803195.1 uncultured Bacteroidales bacterium | reverse complement strand
ATAATCTGGCTGAATGGGTGGCAATTCACTCACGACTTCAGGATGTGAAGGACGATTGTTGCATGCAACCAGAAGAAGCGGAAGAATCAGGATGTAGAGACGTTTGGTCATCGGCGTTGAAGGCGTTGCAGAGATTGGCCGTAGTAGTGCCAGTAAGATTGAGAATACGGAGGCTGGCAAAGCGAAGGATGCATCATGTCGCGTGTTTGCTCAGCGGTTTGCAGGAAAAACATAGTCTGGTCAAAGACCTCCTGACTGATGGGTACAGGAAAGGAGTCATTGGGGTGCTTCATGATCCAATCACCAACGATACATTCGAGGACGGCCTTGGGAGCAAGCCTTCTGCCAGTTTGCTGAATCAGTTGTTCATCCTGCAGAACCCTTTCTGGATCCAGACGAAGCAGGTCGTAAGCCTCGAGATAATCGCCCGCAAGCCAATTATCGGGACACTCCTCCACCAATGCCTGAAGGCGTAGGGAGAGAGCGGGAGAGAGCTGGTCGACTTTCTTCAAACGAAATTGCTCGAGCTGCTTGTAGTAGTGACCACTATCGAGAGTAACCCTACCCGACAGTACTGCATTACATTGCCGAGCCCACGACCGATAGAAAAGCGTGGGAGTCAGCACACTCAAATATTTGGCAGCGATGGCAGAGTCGCCATTGACAAGATTGACTTCAGCCAAACGACGATAAAGGCGGCCACTTCGTTGATTCGCAGCGAAATATTGCTTTGCCTCGAAAGCCAAGCGTTCGGCATCGTTGACTAACCCAAGGCGGAAAAAGATGTCGCTGAGCACGAACAGCGGTAGTGCCTCGGTGTGACGCCTATCGAGCAACAAACCATCAGGTCCTTGTTGGTTGAGAACAAACAAATCATCGGCCAGGCGTCCACGCATCGCCAACGCATAGTTAGCACTCTGCTGAGCATGCTCGGATAGCAAGGAGTCGGCTTCGGCTTGACGAAGCAACGCCTCCCAATCGCCGCGACGTGCTAGATAGTCAAACAGAACAGACTGGCGAAACGATGCCTCTGAGCGATAACGCGAAGGGACAAAAGCCAATGAGAACCACAAGACGACGGGCAGAAAACTCAGCGGGAATGCCCATCGCCGTCCGATGCGAACGAGACGGAATATCCAATAGCACGCGTATTGCAGAGCTAAACATAACAATGCAACTACCAATGCTCCAAGCCAACCGACGTAAAAGAACTGAGTGACAAAGGAGACGATCCACTCCATCCACCCTCCCGGCGCTGAGGCTTGTTCGCGAACATAGGCAGTTGTCCAACGGAAGAGATGGCACTCTTCGTAATAATTCAGCAGGGGACGCAATGGTCCTGCGCAGACGATGAAGACTGCGAGCCCGAATAGCAGCACTAATCCCGTGCGCCAATGTCTGCGAAAGTATTCTGAAGACATATCTTGAGTAACCTGCCGCAAAGATAAACAAAAGTCCTCGCTTCAATAGCATAAAGCGAGGACTATAATTAGATTGTTATCCGAAAACTCTCGATTAGAGCTTATCGTTGCTGCCGAGCACGTCCACAATCTTGTGGATGTACATCTTCTTCATGTTCTCACGAGCGGGCTTCAGATACTGACGAGGATCGAAGTGGCTGGGGTTCTCAGCGAGATACTTGCGGATGGCAGCGGTCATGGCCAGACGGCTGTCGGAGTCGATGTTGATCTTGCAGACGGCGCTCTTGGAAGCCTCGCGAAGCTGCTCCTCGGGGATACCTACTGCATCGGGCAACTTACCGCCATACTTGTTGATGGTGTCGACCTCGTCCTGAGGAACGGAGCTGGAGCCGTGGAGCACGATGGGGAAGCCGGGGAGTTTCTCCTCGATAGCATGGAGGATGTCGAAAGCAAGGGGAGGAGGAACGAGCTTGCCGGTCTTCGGGTCGCGTGTGCACTGCTCGGGAGTGAACTTGTATGCGCCATGGCTGGTACCGATGGAGATAGCGAGGCTATCGCAACCGCTGCGAGTGGAGAAGTCAATGACCTCTTCGGGCTTCGTATAGTGGCTGACAGCGCTGCTGACCTCGTCCTCCACGCCGGCGAGCACGCCAAGCTCAGCTTCGACAGTAACATCGTGAGCGTGAGCATATTCAACGACCTTCTTGGTGATGGCGATATTCTCCTCATAAGGAAGTGAGCTACCATCGAACATCACGCTTGAGAAACCGTTGTCGATGCACTCCTTGCAGAGTTCGAAGCTGTCGCCATGGTCAAGGTGAAGGACAATCTGAGGATTCGGGCAACCGAGCTCCTTGGCATACTCTACAGCACCCTGTGCCATATAGCGGAGGATGGTGCCGTTAGCATAGTTGCGAGCACCCTTGCTGACCTGCATGATAACGGGAGACTTGGTTTCCACGGCAGCCTGCACGATAGCCTGCATCTGCTCGAGGGTGTTGAAGTTGAAGGCAGGGATGGCATAGCCGCCAGCGACAGCCTTCTTGAACATTTCGCGGGTGTTAACAAGACCCAGTTCTTTGTAACTTGTCATTGTGGTTGAATAATTAAATGATTTACTATTTTACGATTGATTATCGAATATTTCTTTTTGGGACGTGCAAAGATAGTCAAAAATTACGAAACGGCCGGTATAATGCAACGTTTTTTAAGCGTTCAGCACCATAGAAAGCCCCGTTTTGCTACACCGACGTGTCAATCACATGTTGCGCACGAAGTAGGTGACGACAGGCAGGTGGTCGCTGTAGCCATTCATCCAGACGCCACTCGCGTGGGTGCGCTTGGGATTACCTTTATATTTACCGCTCTCCTGCAGCAGATAGTCGCGCTTGAAGATCTCAGCCTTGTAGAAAGTGAGCGATGAGTAATTCTTATTGGGCACACCCGTGATGCAGTTCTGCGTCATGACAATCTGGTCGAAGAGATTCCACTTGCCATCGTAGCGGAGAGTGCCTTTGCCGTCAAGAAGGATCTGCCACCAGGGATTGTACATATCGGTCACAGCCTTGACATCGGCCATCTTTCGCCGAGCGCCGAGATAACGCGCCATGGAGGGGCTGAACGGGTCGTCGTTCATATCGCCCATCACAAGGATTTTCATGCGTGGATTCTTGCGCAAGATACTGTCCTTCTCGGCCTTGACTTGCTCGCCAGCCCAGTTGCGGGCGGGAGCACCACTGAAACGACTTGGCCAGTGGCAGACGATGACTGTGATACTGTCGCCGGCGAGAGTACCTTGAACCGAAAGGAAACCGCGCGTAGGACGAGCGTCGCGATCCTTGAGCACATAGGGTTGCAGCCACACCTTTGCAGGCTTGAAGAACTGAGGATTGTAGAGGAGACCGCAGTCAACGCCACGATTGTCAGGACCTTCTATGTGACAGAACTTGAAGCCACGTCGGCCGAGTGCTCCTTGTGCACAGAGGTCGGTGAGGCATCGTGCGTTCTCCACCTCGCTGACACCTATAATGGCGCAACCCGTGCGGATACGGTCAGTGCCCATTTCACCAAGCACCTGAGCCATATTCTTCAGCTTTTGCTGATACTTCATTTGGGTCCATTTGTTAGCTCCATCGGGCAGATACTCGTAGTCGTTCTTATTCACATCGTGCTGTGTATCAAAAAGATTCTCCAAGTTGTAGAAGCCGATGGCATACATGCCGACGCGCCCATTCTGAGCCACTGCGGTCAGGCTGAACAAAGCCAGACACGCCATGAGGTAAAGTGATTTACGCATATCAATCGAAGATTTTGATGTTTCACTATGCTGTTCAGGCTGCAAAGATAATTCTTTTTATGATATGATTCACAAAAAGACGACTTTTTTTCACGAAAAAGAAAAAAAAAAGATATTTGTTTCTACATACGGAATATTTTTGTTTTCTTTGTGGCGAAAATATATCTTTTCATTACTTTACCAATGAGAAAAAGACTTTTACCCTCAGTTGTATTGCTTCTCCTTGCTCTGCAAGGATGGGCTCAAGAGCCAACGACAAGCGAGACGGAAAAGGCAATCAAGGACGAGGCTAACTCGTTCATCTTTACCGAATCGCAGCTGGACGATGATGCCGACGTGACGCAAGACGTCATCCAGATTAACTCAAGCACGAACATGTACACGAGCAACGTAGGCTACCTGTTCAGCCCGTTGCGCTTCAAGTTCCGCGCATTGGACCAGAAGTACAACGACATCTACATGAACGGCGTCAACGTCAACTCGGCTGAGAACGGGCGATTCAGCTACTCTACCGTCGGAGGTATGAACGATGCTACGCGCAACATCGACTACGCTTCACCTTTCGAGTCGAACACCTTCAGCATGGCGGCCCTCGGAGGCTCCAACGATTACAACTTCCGAGCCAGCAACTATGCTGCAGGCCACAAGGTGACCCTTTCAGCGCTCAACCGCAACTACACGGCTCGTGCCATGTACACCTACGGCACAGGCCTGAACGAACGCGGATGGGCCTTCTTCGGCACCGTCGGCTATCGCTGGGCCGACATGAACACGGCCAACGTCGAAGGTACTTTCTACAACTCTTTGGCCTACTTCCTTTCGCTGCAGAAGAAATGGGGCGAGCACCACAGCCTGAACATCGCCACTTGGGGCAACCCGACTGAGCGCGCTCAGCAGGGAGCATCCACCGACGAGGCCTATTGGTTGGCCAACAACTACCTCTACAATCCCAACTGGGGTTATCAGGACGGCAAGAAGCGTAATTCGCGCGTTGTTCACAACTACGAGCCCTCACTCCTGTTGACTTGGGACTACGACATCAACGACCGTCTGAAGCTGACGACGTCGCTCTACGGTAAATACGCCATGTATAGTGGTACGCGACTCCAATACAACAACTCGCAGAATCCGAAGCCCGACTATTGGAAGAACTTCCCATCGTACAACTTCGATGTCTGGGGACTCACCGATGGCTCGAACAACGATGTAGCAGCTTGGCAAGAGAGCTACGACTACTGGACAGCCGCAAAGGCTAACCGACAGATCCAATGGGACCGCCTCTACTACGCTAACCAACAGATGAATGCCGTCAAGGGTGATGCAGCTTACTACGTCACGGCTCGCCACAACGACCAGCTGTCCATCAATCTCGGTTCAACCCTCAACTGGACCATCAATCGCTATGCCAAGCTACAAGGCGGCCTTCAGCTGGCTTCGAACACGGGCATGCACTACCAGACCATCGATGACATGATGGGTGCTGAATATCTCCACAACGTCAACAACTATGCCATTGGCACTTACGCTGGTAGCGACCCACGTGTTCAGTATGACCTCAATAACCCTGGAGGAACTGTCACCAAGGGCGATCGTTTCGGCTACGACTTCAACATCGTTGTACAGAAGGCTACGGCTTGGGCACAATATGTCTACGATTACGGCATCAGCCACAGCTTCATCAGCGGCAAGATTGGCGGCACACAGATGTGGCGCGACGGTAAGATGCGCAATGGACTCTTCGCCGACAATTCCTATGGAAAGAGTGGCACAGCACGTTTCCTCGACGGAGGCTTTAAGATAGGCTCGAACATCAACCTCGGTAAAGGTAACGTCATCGGCCTCGGCGTTGGTTATATGACCTATGCACCTACTGCTTTCAGTTCCTTCGGTGGTTCGGCTTTTCAGGCTGCCGAGATGAACAATAACTTCATCGAGGGACTAAAAGTGGAGCACATGGTTAGCGCTGAACTCGGTTATGCTGTCGCCACGAGTTGGATGCGCGCCAACCTGACTGCCTACTTCAACCACGGTACACGCATGAACGAATGGCAAAACTACTACTACGACGATGTCAACTCGTTCACCTACGTCAGCATGACGGGTGTCGAGAAGAACTTCTATGGTGTTGAACTAGGTATCCGGTTCAACGTAGCCACAGGCCTCACCCTCGACCTCATCGGTTCGATGGCCGACGCCAAGTACACGAAGAACACCGACGTCAGCTACTTGCTCTCCACCCAAGGCACCGTCACGAAGGACGTCCTTTATAATAAAGGTATGCGCGAGGCAAGCACGCCCCTCACCGTGGGAAGCATCGGCCTGAACTATAGCATCAAAGGCTGGTACCTAAACCTCAAGGGCAACTACTACGACCGCATCTATCTCTCCTACTCTCCCTCGCTGCGCTATCAGAGCACGCTTATCCGTTCGGGAGCTGTCGACAACGACGGTTCGCTCATCGTCCCCGAGCAGACGAAGGGGCACGGAGGTTTCATGCTCGACGGTAGTATCGGACATCAATTCCGTGTAGCTCATCACCCGCTCAGCGTCAACCTCATGCTCACCAACATCCTGAACAACCGCAAGTTCGTCAGCGGTGGCTTCGAACAGAGCCGTTCCAGCTATACCACCGACCAAACAACGGGCGAGAAGACATCCATCCGCACTTACAACTTCCAGAAGAACCCGATGAAGTACTACGTTCAGGGCTTCAACTTCATGCTCAACCTAAACTACAAGTTTTAAGTGAAAAGTGAAAGAATGAAAAGCGAAAAATATAAGTTACATAGGATTATGAAGACCAAACATATTTTTCTATCAGTCATAGCAGCCCTGGCGCTGACCTCGTGCATGGATAACGATTGGGAGACGCCCGATATGACCAATCCGCCCTATGGCAACAACAAGATTGCCGAGGACGCCTCGAAGCAAGTAACCATCGATGACCTCAAGACGAAATATGCCTCTGCCATCTCGGCCAGCGGTTTTCAGCGCATCACGGATGACATCCAACTGCAAGCCACCGTCATCGGCAACGACATCGGCGGTAACATCTACAAGCAGATTGTCGTACAGGATGCCACAGGTGCCATGATCGTTGGCATCAATGGCACAGGCCTATTCCCCTTCCTCTCCGTCGGACAGCAGATTCTCATCGACCTTAAGGACCTCTGCATCGGTGGCTACGGCCAGCAGACGCAGCTTGGCGATGAGTACAATGGCTCCATCGGCCGCATGAGCACCGAGAAGTGGGAAGAGCATGTGAAAATCCTGCCCACGCACGACATGAGCAAGATTGACACCATCGACTTCTTCAAAGTGGCAGAGAACGACATAGCACGTTACTGCGGACATCTCGTCAAGCTTGAAGATGTAATCATAGGCGACGCAGGAAGCCCCATAGCTCCCGAGTACAAGGCTGGGACGTCGCTTACTTACAACGGCTCCACCAATGGCTACGTTCATCATACGCTTAACGGGCAGTCGATGAACAAACTGCTGCTGCGCACCAGCACCTACGCCGACTTCGCCTCATGGGTTATCCCCTCCCATCCTGTTACCCTCTACGGCATCGCCACTCGCTACCGCGACACCTGGCAGATACTCATCCGAGCCGAAGAGGATATTAAAGACGAGATGTACTATTAATACTAGAAAACAATATAAACAACACACATATGAAAAAGTATTGGAAATTGCTGCTCGCAGTAGCAGTCGGGATGGTAGGGTTAGCAGCCTGCGAAGACGTGCCCGCACCCTATAATATTCCCAGTGACCCAGTAGGACCTGTAGGCCCGACAGGCGACTTCATCTTCAGCCAGACCTTCACTTCCAGCCTCGGCGACTTCCAGTCACAGAGCGAAAGTGGCACACTTGAATGGACTGCAGATTCGCGCTACGGTGCCATCATCACTGGCTATCAGGACTTCGACGGCTCAGGCCAAAAGACCAACAAACCAGGTACGACTTTCCTCATCAGCCCAGAGATTGAGCTCAACGACTGCGACAGCGCATACGTTGTCATCGAACAAGCTATCAACTACGCCAAAACGACGCTCGATGCAGACCACAAGCTGTTGATTCGCGTGGCAGGCACAGAAGCGTGGACAGAACTGCCAATGAGTATGGACGGGCTGGGCAATTCGTTCAGTTACATCACCCAAAACGTACAGATTCCTCAAAACTACATTGGCCAAAAAATTCAACTGGCCCTCAAGCACATCGCCCACAACGATTACTCTTCAACATGGGAAGTGAAGAGCGTCAACGTGGCTAAAGGACAGGCACCCGCTCCTGGCGGCACACCTATTGAAGGCCTCATTGGTTCTGGCACCAAGGATGATCCTTACGATGTTCCCTCCACCATCAAGCTCATCGCTGCAGGTCCTCCCACAACGAAGATCTACACAAAGGGTATTATCTCAAAGATTGACGAGATTGACACTGGCAGCTTCGGCAATGCGACCTATTATATTAGCAACGACGGCACCACAACCGACCAACTTGAGGTCTATCGTGGTTATGGCCTTGGCGGTGCAAGATTCAAGAGCACCGATGACATCAAAGTTGGCGACGAAGTTATCGTCTATGGCCAAGTTGTCTACTACAACAATAAGACTATGGAATTCACGCAGGGCAGCGAGCTCTACAGCCTCAACGGCGAAATCGCTGAAGGTGGCGGTGGTGGCGGCGGAGGCGGTACGCCCGCAGGTTCTGGCTCCAAGGAAGACCCCTACAACGTAGCTGCTGCAGTAGCAGGCTCTGGCAATGCGTGGGTTAAGGGTTATATCGTAGGTTGGGTAGAAGGGCAGAAGTTGGATTCTGGCGCTAAGTTCAATGCCAACGCTTCAGTAACCTCCAATATTCTTATTGCTGACAGTCCAGACGAGACGAATGTAGCCAACTGCATGCCCGTACAGCTGCCCGTAGGCGCCGTACGCGATGCCCTCAACCTACAGAACAACCCGAGCAACTTTAAGAAGCAAGTCAGTCTCTATGGCTCACTCGAGAAATACTTCGGAACAGCTGGTCTGAAGAGCGTAAGCGAATACATGATAGACGGTAGCACGCCTACTCCTACGCCTACACCTGGCGAGGCAAAGGGTACTGGCACACTTGAAGACCCCCTCAACTCTGTAGCAGCCAACAACATCGCCAGCGCTTTGGGCTCTGGCGCAGAGAGTGCTCAGGCCTATTACATCAAGGGCAAGGTGGTCAGCATTGCGAAAGACAAGAACGGCAACCCACAAAACTTTGATTTCGAGAACTATGGAAACGCTTCCTTCTACATCTCTGACGATGGTACCAATGAAGGGCAATTCTATATTTATCGCGTCTTCTATCTCGGCAACAAGAAATGGGAAAGTGGTGCAGGTGACATCCTTAAGGTAGGCGATGAAGTTGTGGTATATGCTAAGCTCACTAATTATAAGGGTAATACGCCTGAGACCGTTGCAGCCAAGGAAGGGCAGAACCATGGCTACCTCTACAGCCTCAACGGCAAAACCGATGGTGGCGATACGCCCGAACCTGGTCCCACTCCCAGTGATGTGAAGACGTTGGCCGACTTCACCAACGGCGACTTCGAGGCTTGGACTGGAGGACAACCCGATGGTTGGAAGAGCGCAAGTTCTGCCAGCAACGCCACGCTCTCACAGAGCACTGATGCTCATGGTGGCAGTTACTCCGTGAAAGTAGGTGGAGCATCCCAAAACAAGCGCATTGCCTACGAGGAATTGGTGCTCGAAGCAGGCACTTATAATTGCTCCTTCTGGGCCAAGGCGGCAACGGAGTCACCCGCAAGCCTCTGCCCCGGCTACGCCGAAATAGGTGAAGACGGCAACATTGCCTATAAATACGATCAAGGTGAAGATGGAAAGAACAAGTATGTCAACGATATCGTTCAAGAGTGGCAGCAAGTGACGTATAGCTTCACCCTCGGAGAGAAGAAGACCGTCTGCCTCATCATCATGAACTCCAAGTCGACGGGTACAGACCTCCTCATCGACGATTTCACCATCACCAAGAAATAATCACTCTTCACGAGAGCGCCCGGCGATTTCTTCGCCGGGCCTTCTTCTTCCCTCCCCCATTAATGAAACACACGACATTCCCTTGGATTTTACTCCTTGTCATCATAGCACCCCCAGTACTATTCTGGGGTTGCTCGTCTGATGACGACGAGAAAGACCCACTCACCATCAACTTAAACGCCAACAAGGCTGCCGAGCACCCCGAAGCTGGACGATTGGAAATGCCTAAACTAAAAGAAGGCGTGGTGAATATGCTGCTCGTCAAGCGCCTCAGCTCGGGTCACATCAATTTCTGCATCGAATGGGACATCTCCAAGAAAGCCCAACGCTGGACCGCCTTCCGTTGGGATAACACCAATAGCAGCGGCTACGTGAAGCGCGAAGATAACTTCATAGAAGACTTCGACATACCCGAGATGTACCGCACCACAAGCAGCCACTATAGCGGTTCAGGCTACACACGAGGCCATATCTGTGCCAGTGCTGATCGCTGGAACTCGCTCGAAGCCAACCGACAGACCTTCCTCTACTCCAACATGCAACCTCAGCTCTACAGCTTCAACGGCGGCATCTGGGCCAACCTCGAGTCGAAAGTGCGTTCTTGGAATGAGGCTTCGTTCCGCGACACCCTCTACGTCGTCAAAGGTGGAACCATTGACCGCAGTTCAGACATTCGTGAATATGTCCGTAAAGGGACCTCCCTACAACTGCTCGTGCCTAAATACTTCTTCATGGCCATCCTCTGCAAGAATAGCAGCACCACCAACGACGGCTACAAAGCCATCGGTTTCTACCTCGAGCACCGCTCATTCTACGAGGACGAGAAGAACTTAGCGCCATACATCGTCAGCATTGATCAATTGGAAAACCTCACCGACATCGACTTTTTCTGCAACCTGCCCGACCACATCGAGAGACAAGTGGAATCGCAAGTCGTCAAGACCGCCTGGGGATTCAGGTAAAGCCCCGCATCCATTCCTGAACGAGTTTTTTATCACCAACAAATATGCAAGGAGCGCCTATTTTTAACGAGATAGACGCTCCTTGCATGCTCTTTTTACATTTTTACATAGCATTTTACATACAAAATACATAATCCTCATCGTACTTAATCTTTTATATTACAGTCACTTTCGCAATGTATTATGTAAAAATGTATTTTTTATCGCTATTCATGTGATATTGATTACCGATCCCGAAGACACAACCTATCACCTTTGCTATTATTGCTACTCCCTCCGACACCACCATTCGTGTCAGCCTGCACATATATAGGCGTAGAACGATACGTATATACGTGCAGCCTTACACATATATACGTGCAACCCGATGCGTCTATATGTGTAGGTTGTTCGGTCGCGACCGAACAACCAAAGCGACCATAAGGTGTATGTGGCACGAAAACATCGATAACACTCAGCTACTGATTGCAGTCCCCTCTACGAATGTTCGCAGCGTCTTCGAGAAACGCGATTCATGTGGAAGCGTTTTAGGTTTCGTAAATAACTGAAACACAGATAGAAATACAACACTTCCAAAATTGAACGGTACAAAAAAGTGCAATAGCGAAAAAATGGGAAATCTAAGAGTTTTGTAGAGCAAAACCAGCCTTCAAAGGCATGCAAGTTTTAACAGCTTGTTAAGATCATTTAACTTTTTAATTTTGAAGCAATTTTGTCATTTGCCTCATACTCGACCTCTGTAAGAATGCCGACCAACTGGACGATGACGAGCGGGCGGTGGCTGCACAACGCCTGCAATCGATGAATAGTCGCGAGAAGATAGAGGATGAATACGTCCGCCAAATCCTGCAACTCGGCTATAAGAAACTGCTTAGGAAATAACACGGAATCATTGAATTTGAATTAGTAATAATAAATGAAGGAAAGTAAACGCTAAAAAGTCTATAGACTCTTTCTACCGAAAGGTAGATTATCTTCAACCCGCTCCGCCCGCCTGTGACAGGTAGGCGGAGTAAACCGTGAAGTCCCTTTCCCGTTAATTCTTCGTAAATGTTTAGCCCCAATGTAATGAAACCGCGCCATTGAGCGTTGTTTGTATATATAAAGGTTGGTTTTGTGCGGCAAGGATGGCGACGTTCCATAGTTGAGAGAAAATAATTT